>JAHQWX010000009.1 GCA_029856375.1 Promethearchaeia archaeon
GGCTTGTAATTTCTCCCTAATCTCGTTTAAATGCTCAACAAGTAATAAGAACCGGTAACCTTTTCTTGTCTCCGGATCGAAAAAAGTAATACCCATCTTTCCCATCATTTTTAGCCTAATATCTCCCCTACCAAAGGTTATACCGGATGCTATTTGCACACCATCTGCGTGACAAGCATCAGTTTCAAAAATTGCTAAGATATCACGATCTTTGTTTAGAACATCTTTGAAAATTTCCCTCACTTTTAATCCAATCCTTAATCCAGCTAAAACCGGAGGACAAATGTGACCGTGAAAATCTCGGGCCTTTTTGATTAATTGCTGAAAATTCTCGCTCATATAACAAACCTTTGGATTTATTTTTTCATTTTTATTGGTTCAATATATTTGAAACTTCTAGATTTACTCTCTCATAAGTTTTTTGAGAGATGATTTGGTTTTTATGCAACATTTCGAATAGCTCTTGGTCGATTACTTTCTTCGTTCCATCTTCAAACTCAACAACATCTATTTCTAAGTCGAAATAGTGAATTTCTAACGGTCTAATTGATATCGGTGTGTTGAGATTATGGTAGGCTCCTTTAAAGTTGTTATTCTTATCATAATATTCGTTCTTATAACTCCATTCTCCCTGCTTAAAATGAACTAAAGCATAATCGTCTTTTTCTATTGGCAAATCTAGGCCGTCGTATCTACCCTTGGCTCGAAATTTTCTCTTTACTTTTAAACCGAATTGGGGTTTTTTAAAGATCTCAATTATTGTTCCTGGTGATAAATATTCAACTTTTCCCAAGAGTTTTTGATGGGCAATAGAGATCACTTGATCAATTTGAAAAAACTTATCTAAAATAAATTCATTAATTGAAGAGTTAATGACTGTCTCTTCTTCTTTTAAGTTTTCTAACAGGTATTCGTTAAAATCCAAAAACATTTCGAAACCTTGTGTTTCTTGGCTAATAATTGATTTTAACGAGTGATGATATTGTATCGTTTTACAGATTTTTCTTCTTTCTTCGTCCATTTTTATCTTAATTGATTCTGGAAATAAATAATCTGTTGAGAAGGTATCTTGATATATTTGTCTGTTATCCTCTGCTTCTATAATTTCTTTATCAATGAAGTCTCGTAATTCTTTTAAAGTTTTAAGTTCTTCTAGGAGGTTTTCCTCTGAAGTAAATTGAGATGCTGTCCGAAAGATGATTCCTGCATCTCTTAAGTTAAACGATTTGCTTATTTCTAGTAAATTTGTTCTTACTTCTGTAGATTGAATTTTTTTACTGTATAAGACTTTAACTTTAGATTTTGGTAATATAACGAGGTAATTTCCACTTAACGAATAATGAGGTTGTAATATCGGTGCTTTTTTACCAGAATCCTCTTGAGATACCTGAAAAACTCCTTTGAAATTTTTATCGTAATACCGATTAACAATCCCGTAATCTGGCCAATATTCATTTGAGATAAGAGCATTACTAGATTTTTCGTTTTCTTTTTCTGACGCTAAATCCACTATTGAATATCCTTTATCTTTATAAGAACGAATTACTGTACCTACATATATCGAATTTCGAGGGTATTGAGAGTTAAGAACAAGTAAATCGGGAAAAGATTTTTGATTTATAGGGATAGAGTCAAGAATAATCTTTGGATTTTCAATAGGATTATTAAATAAAGAGAATTTAAGATTTATTCCTTGTTTATCCCAGCGATCTTGAATTGAAATTTCTTTTACGAGGTCTTTTTTCTCACTTTCCAAATAAAACCTTTTCCGGATTAATTTTGAAGGAAAAATAACATTAAATCCAGCGTTTAGAAAAATATTGGTTAGCGCTGTGGAATATATCCCCCTTATATAAACATTTTTCATCTTTCAAAATTTCTCTAAAATAAAAAACACTATAATTTTATTACCCAAGATTATTAAAAAATTTTGATTTTACTATAATTTTATTGGAGAATAGCTAAATAATAAACATAAAAATTAGAAATTTCAATTAGCATAAAAAACATGCGGAAAAGAACTTACTTCAACCGATATATCTTTTCATTTTACATTTTTTTAATTATAGGTTCCTTTATATTCCCTTATTTGATAGTTATAAGGAAAGTATCTATAAATCCGCTCATCAGCGATAATTTATTAAATACTATTCCTATTCAATCCCAAAGTGATACTATAACCCACTTTCAAGATGACCTCTCTATAATTAATTTATCGAGATTTGATAAAAATCTCAACTCTATTGAGGATGAGCTTGATCGCATTATAAAGCTTTTCCCGGACGATTATGAGGTAGATCTTCTAATTGATGTTGAAGAAAAGAATTTATATTTCGAATTGGAAAGATTTAGGGAATTTGGAAAAATAGATATAATCATCAATAGTAAAAATTATTGCAGATTTTCTGGAAAAGTTGATTTAAAGGGCTTAAAGGGATATATTAAAACATCTTCCGGTTATTCGTTTATACAAATCGATAGAAAAGCGCAATTTAATTTAAGAAAATCCCTAGAACAACTAAGGATATATCCAGATATACGCCATGAATATTCTTTAAAAGGGGACAATCACTCAACTATTGCTATAATCGACCAAGGTATTGACGATACGCACCCTGCTCTTAAAGATAAAATCATTTATTGGCAAGATTTTACCTCAGAGAATTACCCCGAACCTCAAGACGAGCGAGGACATGGAACCCAAGTTGCGAGCGTAGCTTGTGGAAAACCGTATAATACCACAGATTCTTGTGGTAGGACTATTTATACTCATTTCCTATGTTATAATTATACTAATTCCGGATTGAATTTTAGTGAAAGTTATTACCAAACATTTATGTGGCTGAATTTAACACACGAAGGTAATATTACCGTTCAAGGTAATTGGTTTAATCCCGTTCCTGATGAAACCCCCGTGAATATCACTGAGATATTCTTAGAAAACTTGAGTCAAAATGTAGCGCTTAAAGAATTTATTTTTATTAATCAAACCTTTACATTGAATTACGAGATTAATGAAAGTAATTTCGGTTTTTATCAGATTAAAGTACTTTTTAATTTTACATCGACAATTAATCCGGCAGTAGGAGTTAATTTAACAGTATATTTCCCTGAAAACAATTCAAATATTGAAAATTTATATTCTGGAGTTGCACCAAATGTCCAAGTGATAATGCTTCGGGCGATAACAAAAAGCGAGATTGAACTGGCACTGGATTGGATAATCGATAACTATAAGTTAAAAAACATTACAACTGTGGTTATGAGTTTTAGAATTTGGGATATTGATGGAAAAATTCGAAGTAAAGCTAATGAACTGGTATTAAAAGGAGTAATTGTGGCATGTGCTGCCGGAAACGATGGATCAGGTCAAAATTTCGCAGGAGCCATTGATCACTCACCAGGATGTGCAGATAAAGTAATTTCTGTTGGAGCTGTTAATCAAAACAACTCTCTAGCTTCATATAGTTCACAGGGAGGATCATCTCCCACGGGGAACACAATAAAACCAGATCTGCTGGCGCCTGGGGGTGAGCTGATTAGTTGGTATCTTCCAAATCAAAGGATATATTGTGCTGATTCAAACGATAAAGAGTATTTTTCTGAATTTCATATTGGAAAATACGACGATTTGATAAATAACGATACATCAGGAGTCGCAGGAACATCTTTTTCTGCACCAATTGTCGGTGGTATTGCACAATTAATAATTGAGAAGCTTGGTGGTGTTGAAAATTGGAATTTTACCGAGAGCGAAGCATTATTTATCAAAAATTTAATGCTGCTAACTGCTTCTGAAACATATCCAAATAAAAGAGGATACGAACCAAATTACTCACCGGAATTAAATAGAGGGGAAAAAGATGTTCACGAAGGATGTGGAGTCATTAATCCTGATGCGTGTATCGATGCTTTAACTTATGAACTTGCGATGAATTCATCAGATATAGGAACGCTCTATTCAATTGGGACATTCAATGGAGTTCGTCCAACTTGTTGGATCAGAGCAATAAATCTGCGCTCAAAAACTTATTACGATCTAAATCTTTCAGTTCCACAATCTGCAGATTTTGATCTTTACTTGTATGACTATAATGGAAACCAATACGGCGAACCTATTATTGTCTCTAGTAGTTGTTCTGCGGGCTCAGGAATTAGCGAGTCAATTCATAAATTGGTACCACCTCTAACAGGAAAATACTTTTTAGCAGTAAAAGGAGTTTCTGGTTATGGAGATTTTTCAATATCAGTACAAAAACTAAATTTAACTTACGATGATACTCACCCAAATTCTTCCATACTAACTCCTGAAGATGGTTATATTGGATGGGGAAACATATTTATTTCGGGAACAGCTACTGATGACAAATCGGAGGTTATAAATGTTACTTTCATAATAGAAAGCCGCGCTGGATACGAAAACTATACGATCGTAAATCCTTCCTTAGTCTTTAATTACTCTTGGATAACATCGTTATATGACGATGGCGGATGTTATATAAAAATTCAAGCGTTCGATTCGTTCGGGAATGGTGGCTATTCTAACATCATTTCTATTATTATAAGAAATATTTTCGTAATTACTCCCGTAGGAATTATAATCACTATTATTTTCATCGCAGCAGTAGTGATTTCAAGTAAGGTTTCAGTAAGACTGTTAACTAGCGAAAAATTTATGGATTATCTTGATAAAACTTTTTCTACGCTAAGAAATCCTACTAAAGCAGAATTAAGAGAACTATTTACTATCAAGAAAGTTAAAAATGCAGTTTATTCTTTCCGCAACAAGCGCTTGAGTAAAATACCTCTTAAGCAGCCCATTTCTAAAAACTTGGATTAAAATAACAATTAATAATAAATATCTTCAAAGATATTTTCTCCAATATAATACGAACTATACTCATTAAAACCAATTATAAATAGAATGAAGCCTCCAAAAATCGAATACGAGGGTAAAACATATATATTTTCCATTAGATCCCTATTAATTTTTGCGATTGGAACACCTTTAATCTCATTTCTGATATATTTTAGTCACAATTGGGTGTGGCTCCATGAAATTGTATCAAAACAGACGGTGTGGCTGATGAATTTAATCACTGGTATGGGGGCTTCAGTTGAGTATAGGTCATTTTATGGTAATATGCCCTCCCCTTGGTTTATTGTAATTCCTGGGAGAGCAGATATCGGATTTACGACTTTCTGCACGGGAATTCAAGCAATCGCAATCTTTGCTGGAATAATTCTTACGATTCCACACTCCCAAGATCCAGATACTAGCAAAGACATCTGGAAAAGAAAATTATTTGCCCTAATTATATCGTCTGCTATATTTTATATCGTAAACATAATTCGGATGGTTATTCAATTAGATCTTTACTATATTGGTTATGCATGGCATGATATTCACTATTCAATATCTGCAGCAAGTTCATTTATCGCGGCTATAATAATCCTATTACTTCACAAATGGATTCCAGAGTTTGTTATCTCGATAATTTATGTGGGAGTATTAATAAAGAAAAAAATTAAAAAACCTGAAGATGAAGAACTAATGGAGGAGACAAAAGATAGTTCTAATCTGGATTTAAAGGAGGGGACAAAAGAAAATGATGGAATTTGAAAAAGAACAAAAAACATTCGCAATTGGAAATGTAAAGATTGGAGGACAACCGGGAGAAAATCCAAGTGTTTGCATCGGTTCAATTTTTTATAAAGGGCACCCCGCTCTCATAGACGAGAAAACTGGCAAATTCGATAAGACTCTTGTAGAAAAAGAAGTAAACGAATTCGTTGATATTTGTGAGAAAAATTCCATCCCATATGTTTTAGATGTGGTGGGTTCTTACGAAGACGCCTTATACGAGGAATGTGTATATATTGCAGATTTAGTAGATTGCCCATTTCTTGTAGATGGAGTGAACGACTCGTCGAGAGTACCAGTTATGGAGAAATTAGCCGAAAATGGGTTATTAGATCGAGCTATTTTAAACAGCATAGACGAAAACACTTCTAAAGAGAGCGTTAAAAAATTAAAAGAGATTAAAATTAAACACGCTGTACTTTTAGCCTTTGGAGTTCGATATATTACTCCTGAAAAGAAATTAAAATTTATTCGAGAAAGCTTATTACCAATAGCGAACGAAATTGGCGTAGAAAATTACATTATTGATACAGCTGTGTTAGATTTACCTTCTTTATCTTTCACAGCTAGAACCGCTTACTTGGTAAAGCAAGAATTCGGAATCCCTAGTGGTTGCGCACCAGCTAACGCTGTTTATGGATGGGAAAAAATTAAACAATATGGAAATGAAGCAAGAATTAGTGCAATAACATCTGCTTCGATCTATTGTATAGTAGGCGGATGTGATTTTGTTCTATTTGGTCCAATAAAATTTGGTAAATATATCGTACCATCCGTTGCTATGATTTCCGCAATGAATGCGTATTATCGAAAACGGCTTTTACGCAAAAAGATTTCCGATAAAAATCCGATAAATTCAATCTTTTAGACTACAAAAATTAGGAAATATATCGCATAATTAAATCCTTAGAGGATTTTAGAAGTACTGGTAAAATTTTTTCGACTAATTCGTTTTTTTCGACATCGTCTAAAAGCAGCAATAAAAACATCGGATTGTTATACACCATTATTTTCTTTATTACTATTAAATCGCTTGGCCCAATTTTATAGGTTGCCTCGCTCATATCGACTTCTTTAAATTTCTCAAATATCTTAAACAAGTTTGCTAATTGAGGAGCAACAATTTCGAATACGCTTTTGATAGATGTTTCTTCTATAATAGGTGAGCTAATTGAATAATGGATCTCGCGAAGTACTTTTTCGTCGTAATAATCAGCTAAAACTAGTCCTTGTGAGTTCATTAGCAATGCGATATTAACTCCAGCAGTTTTTGAGAAAGTCGATAAATTTGAATTAATAAGTTCTCTATTGGGAGACATCTGAGATAAACCAAACGAAAAAGCTCTTAATACACTAAAGACTGAAAATATACTGGTTAAGAAATACTTGACATTTAGTTGTTTTTCTTCGCTTAACTTCTCAATTTCTTCAATGATATTCTTAATACTTTCCTGAATTTCTTCGTTTTCCCGAATATCCATATCAACCTTAGAAATGATTATAACTACTGGCGTTTTTTGTTCGTAAATTTTTATGTTTTCTAATACATTTCTAAAATACATCATACTTTCGCTAAGTCGATTTATGTCTCTAACATCAACGAAATAATAGAGTAAATCGGCGTCGTATAAATAAATATCCGCTTTATTAACATATTTATCGCGAGAAGATTGTTGTCCTCCAAGATCCCATGTGAAAACACTCGCACCTAATGTCTCAAGATGTTTGATATCAACACCAATTGTAGGTTTTAATCCCATCAATTTAGAATATCTTCGATCAATGGTCAATAAGAAGGAAGTTTTTCCAGAATTATCTAATCCCGCAAAAATAATCTTTAATTTCCGACTTGAAGTAATAGGTGCGATAGGATTCTTTTCTAATTCCATTAAATTTTCGTTCAATCCAATAAAAATAGGTTCAACTTCTTCATATTCAATAAATCCATTTTCAATTTTCTTATCGATAACTCTAACTGTATTCAAAATAAATGCCTTCAATCGCTCTATATTGTTGTACAAATATGATCTTCTATTTTCGTCAACTAGGATTGAGAATGTCGAAGCAATGGGTTTTTCCGAGAAGTTAGTCCTTATAAAATGAAAATAAACTAGACTAGTTACATTAAAATCGGGATATGGTAAAATACCAAAGTAATTCAAATTTGCGGTATTTTCGTCGACAGAAAATATTTGTTCTCCAATCAATAAAGATAGAGACTTAATTGAGATCTGAACAAAATTTCTTAAATTATATTTAAAAAATTGCTCATCCTTCTCATCATCATTATCTTCATAAAATCCATAAGGAATAATCTTTGGATAGGTATAAAGTGGCTGAGGGCCACGCTTATCGTAAGCTGAATACACTATTCCTTTAACGCACGAATCTAGTGGTAATTCTGAGTTTTCTTCTGAACTAACCATCTTACTTTGTTATATAATATAATACTGTTAAAAAATTATCTGAATAATTAAAAAAATCTTAAAAAAATTTTTGAACTCAGAAGCAATAGCTTTACTCAGATATAATAATGTTAAAGCAACTCGCAAAAAGTATTAGAAACAATGTGAATATAACGGAGAAAAGGTCTTTAAATCCAATAATTAATCTTGTTCGAACAAACTCGTTTGTTAGTCAAAGGATTTTTTCTGATTATGGCGAGGATAGCGCTTCAATTGAAGAAAATGAAAAATTGATATTGTTTACGACTGATGGTATTCAAACAGAATTCGTTAAAAATTTTCCATACGGAGCTGGATTTAGTGCTATAATGGTTAGCGCTGATGATATTTACGCGTGTGGCGGTTACCCAATAGCAGCAAGTTTAGTAGTCAGTTACGCAGATGAAAATATTGGAAAAGAAATTTTTAGAGGAATTTGTGAAGGGTCACAAAAATTTCATATACCGATTATAAGAGGGCATACTGATTCAAATTCAGACATTTACTCGTTAGCTATTAGTTTAATTGGAGAAATACCAAAAAATGACTATATTTCAGCTAGAAATGCGCAAATTGGTGATGATATATTACTAATCGTTGATTTTAATGGCAAACCAGGAAAAGCAAATAAATATTATTGGGACACCGCTACGTTCAAGTCTTCAGAAGAAATATTGTTTGCTAGGAGAAGTATGAACGAAGTTGCAAAAAAACATTTATTAAATTCGGCGAAAGATATTTCGAATGGAGGTATTTTTGGTACTTTATACCAATTGATTGAATACTCCGAACTTGGAGCTAATATTGATGTAGATTCGATAATTATTCCAGAAAAACTAAAAAAATTGAAATATACTATCGAAGATTACGCCAATATGTATTTAACCACATCTTTTATAACAACTTGTAGGGAAGAAAATACAAACGATGCTATCAAGCATTTCAGCGAATATAATCTTCACGCAAATAAAATAGGGAAGATCACGCAAGAGACCGAATTAAAAATACATAATAATGAAGAAAAAATAATTTTATTTAATTTAAAAAAATAAAAAAGTCAATGAGAATCTATATGAAGAATCGGTTTTTGCGGAAAATTGTCTACATAGGGATTCTACTAATAGTTTTAGCAAGTTTATTTGGGCTCTTTATCGTTAATAAGTCCAATATTGTTAATAGATATATAATTTTTCGTCATACTTTAAGAAGCGCTCAAGCCGAAGATGTGGAAGGCGTTAATTTAGAAGTAGAAAATTATACTCAAATGATATTACTTGCTGGGAAACTCACTTTATCGGTCGACAGTAGTCGCTCGGGATATTTAAACGTTATTTTGATTGATTCGGAGGGAGGAATTTTCATTCAACCTTATCGAGGATTTCATAGAATTACAAGTTCAGATATAAATCGATTGATAGAGATCCCTATTAATCCCCAGATTTATGTACTCCCTGGCGTATATGAATTAAATCTAAGAATATACTACCACGAAAGCGAATCTTCCACCGCTGAGGGCCAAATACTAAATACTAATATTGATGTAAACATTGGATTGGGGATACCGATTCTTATAATACTACTTTTTATCTTAGGAATTAGCACAGCATTAATATTAACTAAAAAGGAAATCCCCAAGGAAGAAATGCCTCAACCAACGCCCCAAATTCCTAGCGGATTAGAAGCTCCTCAAGGAAAAATAAAATGCCCTGAATGTAAAAAAACAATTGATGAAGGTCTTACTTTTTGTCCTGAATGTGGCATTCGCATACCAGAATTCCTAAGATATAATCCCGACACTCAAACAACTCTCTAAATTTGGATTAAATTTATATCGAATGCTTAATTTCCACCATTAAAAAAGAAGTGAAATAATTTGATTATACTCGAGGCCTTACTTAAAGATCAACCCGGCAGTCTTATAGAATTCTTAAAACCTATATCCGAGAACGGAGGAAATATATTTGGAATTATTCACGATCACAATAAAAAGAAGAATAATTTAATCCCAGTCCATGTAACCTTCGAATTGCACGAGGAATTACTAAAAACAAACTTACCAAAAATCCGAGAAGCCTTAGAAGAAAAGGGAATAAAAATAAGTAAACTTACTCAAGAACTCGCACAACAGGAAATGAAAGTAATTTTGTGGGGGCATGTGTTTGAATCCGATATTGTCAATACGGTTAAGAGGATCGCTGAAAAGGGAGCACGAGTTTCAGAAATCCGGGCAAAATTGTTAGAAGTTAAGGACGAGTCCTCAGCGTTATTGACAATCGAATTACCAGTTTCTATTGATAAAGAGACAATTCTGGATACTATTCAGCAAATTTGTAAAGAAAAAAACCTATTGTTATTTAAATCAGAATAAAGTGAAACTTACAAAATGTGGTTTTATTGGCGTCAAAGATTATAAAAACGATACTCATTGGTAAAGGGAACGTTGGAGAGAGCTTTATTAATCTATTATATGAAAAAAACAATTATTTAAATCAAAAACTTGGTATCGAAATAAAAGTCATTGCAATTTTTGAAATCGATGGGGCTTTAATAGACGATGATGGAATCAACTTAAAAGAAATTATTGAAAGTAAAGAAAATTTTCGTGAATTGAAATATTGGAATAAAGGCGTTCTCGCAAAAGACAAAATTAAAGAATTGAACGCAGACATCTTAATAGAGACTACCCCCACAAATGTGAAAACGGGCGAACCCGCAATAACTCACATAAAAGAAGCCTTGAAAAGCAATAAAGATGTTATATCGTCTAACAAAGCTCCTTTTTACTTAAAATATCACGAGTTAGAGAAACTGGCTAAAGATAATAATCGATTGATGCGGTTTGAAGCAACAGTTGGTAGCGCAATACCGTGTTTAGCAATGGAAGAGTTATTAAATGGAAACATCATTGAAGGCATTTATGCAATTTTAAACGGTACTTCAAACTATATTTTGAGTCGGATGACTTCCGAAGGAATTTCCTTTGAATTTGCGTTAAAAGAAGCTCAAGAATTAGGATATGCTGAAGCGGATCCCACCTTAGACATTGAAGGATACGATGCAGCGGGTAAATTAGTGATTTTAGCAAACAAACTCATGGGATGGAATAAAACAATCGACGATGTTGAAATTCAAGGTATAAGTAAAATTAAAAACCAAGTCGTTGAATTGGCAAAAAGTGAAGATGTATTAGTTAAACACTTGGCAATTGCCGAAAGCGATAAATTAATTGTGGAGCCACGCTTAGTAAAGAAAGATTCTCCACTCGCAATTAATGGTACTCTTAATGTGGTTCAAATAAAAACGCGTTATGCCGGAGATATAATCCTCACTGGAAGAGGTGCGGGTGGTAATGAGGCAGCTTCTGCCATAATAAACGACCTTCTATATATAGTGAGTAGGCGATTCTCTAATTGAATCAAAAGGGAATAATTTCAGTTATCGGTTCAAGCGAAATTGATACTAAAACCGCAGAGAAAGCGCGGAAAATCGGGCAACTTATCGCAAAAAACGGTTATATCCTTGCGTGTGGAGGTATGGGGGGTGTTATGGAAGCTGCATGTAAAGGGTGTAAAGAGGAAAATGGATTAACAATAGGTATTTTACCCACTAGAAATAAAAAAGACAGTAATCCTTATGTCGACATTAAAATCCCTACAGCGTTAGGGCACGCACGAAATACTCTCGTGGTGTTAACGGGAGATGGGATAATAGCGGTTTCAGGTAGCGCTGGTACATTAAGCGAGATTTGTTTTGCTTGGGTTTATAAAAAACCCATCGTCGTGTTAACTGGAGTGGAAGGGTGGTCAGCTAAAATGGCTGATCAAAAATTGGATCACCGGAGGAGCGATAAAATTTATCCCGCAAGTACCCCCGAAGAGGCTGTAGAAAAAATAATTAATTTAATCGAGCGTCGGTAATTGTTTTAAAAATTTAAAATTTAAGTTTGTTCTTTCTTCTTTTTCTTTGAAGGACCTCCTCCAAATAAACCCCCTCCGTCTCCTAATCCTCCAATCTCATCAGCTCCAGTAAAAATCAACGCAATAATAACCGCAATTATTAAGATAATAATAACAGTTAGCAAGAGAAATGAAAGAATACGAAAGACCATATAAATCCAAGCTTCCTCTTGGTAATTCTGAACAATTCTAGAGCCAAGAATCAATATAACTAATGTAATATAAGCAAATATGCACGATGATACCAGCATTACAATCCAATTGCTTACTGCAAAAATTACAAACAGTAGCATTAAAACTAATATTCCTCCAAAGATCACAATAATTACGCTTTGGAATATATGTCCAGGTGCAAGGAATTTCTCTCGTAAAGCCATACCTGAGATCATTACTAAAGCAGTTCCGCTAACAGCGAGACTCACAAACATGTGAACATAAATTACAAAATCGGCAGACCAAATTAATATTGGAACGCTTAAAATTCCGGCGGTGAAAGCGAAAAAATAATATACAATAATCCCCGAAATGCTTATACTTTTACGAGCAAGGAAATAAAATACAACTAATAATGCTGTATTTATAATTACTAGCAAAATGTAGATTGCACCAATATCTATAAAAGAGGAAACATCTGCAAAAATAAAAGTGAAAAGTATCTCGCTCAATAACCAGACTACGGAGCCACATAAAATTGTAGGTATTACCTTTTGGATAAAAATTTCCCTCTCCACATCGAGTAAGGTAATTTTTTCAGACATCTCTATCAAGTATCACTAAAATTTAATGTTAAAAATTCTTTAATAAAAAGCTTTTAAAATCTTCGTATTTATTTACTTCTACTGGGTTTGGAACCTCATCTTTTTTGCTGATCGCATCCAGACTTCTCGGTATTTTCGGATTGATGTTTATCAATGAGATAATTTCTTCGGGAAATTTTGCAGGATCAGCTGTTTCAGAACATATTGCTTTTATTTTAGCATTTTCCGGAAATTTGTTTCGATAAAACTGTAAGGCTGCCCAACCTACAGCACCGTGAGGTTCGATAACCTTAGTATATTTTTCATAGAAATCTTTTATGGTTTTTCTAGTCCAGTCGTCGTCTATTGAAATTCCAAACATATCTCCTCTAATTTTATCCAACTCAGGATCTTTATGCATTATGCCCTGCTCATCAATATGACCTCCATATAAATCTACGAGTCGTGCAAAATTAGATGGGTGCCCAACATTCATTGCGTTCGAAATACAATGCTTAGACGGTATGACTTTTTGATAAATACCCGTTTCTAAGAATCGTGGAAATTCGTCGTTTTCGTTTACAGCCACAACAAACCTCTTTACTGGCAAACCCATATTGTACGCAATTAATCCACCCATCAAATTTCCAAAGTTACCAGATGGAACAGAAAATATAATTTCTTCCCCCAGAGATTCTATAATTCGAGAATAACCCCAAAAGTAATAAAGTATTTGAGGGAGTAGTCTTCCTACATTGATCGAATTGGCTGATGATAAATTTAAATGTTCCAATTCTTTATCTGCGAACGCAAGTTTTGCAAACCTTTGGCAATCGTCGAATTTGCCATTTATACCTATTGCAGTTACATTTTTTCCTAGAGTAGTCATTTGCTTTCGCTGTAGATTACTAATTTCTTTCTTTGGATACAATACTACAACATTACTCCTATTCATTTCATAAAAGGCTGACGCTACTGCACCACCTGTATCACCACTCGTAGCAGTTATGATAATTACGTTCCTATCTTCAAGATTAAGAAAATATTCCATCATTCGAGCTAACATTCTGGCTCCGATATCTTTAAAGCTACAAGTTGGACCTCTATCCAAATACATTACATAATTGTAATCGGTTATTTTTTCTACGGGAATGTCAAAAGTCAGCGCGCTATTTATTATTTTTTTTAACTCAGATTCAGGAATAATTTCCTTAGTAATTTTCGATAACACACTATAGGCAATTTCAGGTAAGTCTAAATTTCTAAACGCGTATATTTCCTCTTGATTTAGTTGAGGGATCTCGTTTAGCATAAATAATCCCCTATCTGGGGCTTGACCTCTTAAAATTGCTTCTTTGATATTTACATCCGGTGAGTTTTTGTTGGTTGAGTGGAATAATATCATATTTGACGAATATTATCAATGCACAATATAATTAAAATATTAGAAATTCTATTTTATATTAAGAATATTAATTTGAAATTAAAACTTTAGTTGAGCCAATGTGGAATATCTAAAAGAGGAGTCTGCGAAAAAGATACTTTTCACGGGTTTAGATTTCGCTGGAAAAACATCTTTGATCCTAGCACTTCAGAGAGAATTTTCGAAGATTGCCATCCTTAAACCGACGCGATCCGCACAGAGAAGAGTATTTTCATTTTTGGGCTTAGACTTTAGCGAATGGGACTTAGGCGGTCAAATTCAGTATCGTATAAATTACTTAAAGAATCCCAGCAAATATTTTGATAAAACTGAAGTCGCTATCTATGTGATCGATATTCAAGATTCCGATCGATTTTCTGAATCAATTAGTTATTTAAACGATGTCGTCAAACAATTTAAGAAGTTGGAAATAGAACCTCCAATATATATTTTCTTCCATAAAATCGATCCTGCACTATTAAAATCCGCAACTAAAGAAATGAACGACCTAGTAGCAAACCTAAAAGCTAGGATTGAGAAATATGTCGATTATAAGAAACTATTTTATTATAAAACTAGTATTTTCAATCTATATACAGTGATGAACGCTTTTTCTGAAGTTTTACTCAAACTTTTTCCAAAATCTGCCTTAATTGACGAATCTTTAACAGCGTTTGGTAAGAAAATCGATGCCGAAGGGCTTATTGTGATTGACGATAATTCTTTAATGATTGGACG
>JAHQWX010000288.1 GCA_029856375.1 Promethearchaeia archaeon
GAATGCCGGAGCACTTAGCTTTTACTACGACGATACAATCAATCCAAAAATGAAAGCTACTCTCAGCTCCATGCTAGCTCTTTATGAGAGATATCAACCGCTTTCAGAAGAAGAAATTAAGGAGCTGAAAGAAGAAATTCTTCCTTTCTGGAAGGGAAAGACATTAGTGGACATTTCAAACGAACTCTTTAAGGAAGCAGGATTAATTACAGAAAATAAGAGTGGTTTACCAGATATCCCAATGTTTTCGATGGGAGGAACCAAAGCTTTTACACAAACAGTTGGACAAGGGCATGTCATTCCTGGTTATAGGCGAGTTCTTAAAATGGGATTTAAAGGAATCGAAGAGATGGCTGCAGAAGGTCTTGCGAACCTCAAGGAATCAGATGAGAATTACGATCAACGCAAGGATTTTTACGAATCAGCTCAGGTGACTGCAAGAGCAGTTTGCGACTATTCTAATCGCTATGCTGATCTAGCGTTGGAAATGGCTAAAAACGCTGAAGAAACAAGAAAAAGAGAACTTTCAGAAATCGCAGAGCGTGCAAGACGCGTGCCAGCGCTCCCGCCTAGAACATTCATGGAAGCGCTTCAAGCAATATGGATGACTAATGTCGTAATGGAAATGAGCTATGGAGAGGCGAATATCTTTTCTCAAGGACGAGTAGATCAATATCTTTATCCTTATTATGCCGCTGATATGGCAGAAGGCCGTATTACCTATGAGGAAGCTTTAGAAGCAATTGAAGAATATTTGGTTAAACTTTCTACTGTTGTTATCGCAGGACAAAACAATGTAACCATTGGAGGATTAGATAAAAATGGGCAGGATGCTACTAATGGCGTTTCATATCTAATGTTAGAGGCCATATCAAATGTAAAAAGCTTGCTAAATACACTATCAATACGAATCTCTTCAAAGACATCCCATGAATTCGTGAAGAGAGTAATTGAAACATTCCGATACACTGCGGGAATGGCCTTTCATAACGACGAGATATTAGTTCCACAACTTCATCAAACTGGCTATTCGTTAGAAGATGCTCGTGACTATTCAATTGTTGGGTGTGTGGAACCTGCTGGTACTGGAAACGACTTCTCCTATACTGCAGGAAATATTCTTTGGCCTTCAATCATTTTTAACATGGCTTTAAACGAAGGGCGCACGCTTTTAACAGGAAAAGAAATTGTCGGCGTGAAAACACCCGATCCAAGCACTTTCACTTCTTTTGAAGATGTAAAACAAGCGTTTGTTGATCAATTGACGAATGCAATCGACATAGCTGTACAAAAAGCCGAGCTTAAGGATAAAGCATATGCGGAATATCTTCCATCCCCGTTGCTCTCATCTACAATAGAAGGCTGTCTAGAGAGTGGAATGGATGGAACTCGAAATGGAGCGCGCTACAATAATAATCCAATGGGTTCACAAGGATTAGCAACTATAGCTAATTCATTAGCAGCAATTCGATGGGCGGTATTTGAAGAAAAATTGCTCACAATGGAGGAACTTTCTAAACACCTTCGTAAAAATTTCAGGGGGGCAAAGGAGATTAGAGAGATATTGAAAAACAGGGCTCCCAAATATGGTAATGGTGATGAAAGAACGGACGATCTAGCAAAATGGGTTGCTCATACCTTATGCGACATCACGAGAAAACATAAGGCGAGAGGAGGCGATGGGATATACCATCCATGTCTCATATCTGCTGCTGGAACACAAGTCATAGAAGGATTTATGTTAGGAGCAACTCCAGACGGAAGATTACAAGGTGAAGCCGTATCTAATGGCATGTCTCCTTCAAACGGTACAGAAAAAAATGGTCTTACAATGACCCTCCGATCAGCAGCTCATGCCACAAAGGACGCTCTTTTAACCAATGGAACAGCGATGAATGTAAGAATCTCTCCTTACTTAATACAGACAGACGAGGGCTTAGATCATATGGCTTCTATTGTGGAATCTTTTTTTGAGTTGGGAGGTAGAAATCTTCAGATTAATCCCTTTGGTACGGAAACATTAAAAGACGCTCAAGCACATCCTGAAAAATATCCCGATCTGTCGGTCAAGGTTTCAGGATACTCCGCTCGTTTCGTTGATCTTCGAAAATCGCTTCAAGACGATATCATTGCTCGAACAGAATTTAACTCACTAGAATAGTATTATAAACTTAACTTCTGAAAGTCTTTTTTTTCTAATTATCTAGTTAAACCAGACCACTTCACGTGTCTCACGCCAGTACTTTTAGCAACTTCTAGAAAATGTTCCATTTCTTCTTTTGTCATTAATGGTTCATCTTTAAGAATCCATGACTTACCTAGCCTTGAATATTTAATGTCGCATAATTTATTAAAACTTAATAAGTCCCATCTTTCAGGAATATTATTTAATTTATTTACAATGAATTCTCCAATTCCTTTAACATTCTCTTCCGTGGCAGTATAGTTTGGTATTAGCGGTGTCCTTACCCACATTATTTTTCCATTTTCTTTGATATAACGTGAAATCCATTTAGCATTTTCTAAAATTTTCTTATTTGAAACGCCCGTGTATTGTTCGTGTTTTTCAGGATCAATAACCTTTATGTCGAAAAGGACTATATCAAGGTAGAGTAATAAATCTTGATACACTTTTTTAGTTGAAGATCCACATGTATCTAAAGCAGTAGAAATGTCATTCTCCTTGCATAATTTTAAAAATTGTAAGAGAAAATCTGGTTGTAATGTAGGTTCACCGCCAGAAACAGTTATCCCTCCTTTTGTTTTAGCAAAAAATATTTTTTCTTTTTCAATATCATGAAAAAGATCTTCTAAATCCCACCACTGTCCAAACATATTTAATGCAGTACTAGGACAAGCTTCTACACAATCTCCACAACTAGTACATCTCTCTCTATTAATATGTAAGCCATCTTCTTCAAAAAACAAAATATTTTCTTGACAGGCCTCTAAACAACTTTTGCAACCAATGCATTTATGGTCTATCCATTGTAGTTGAGGTTTTTTTGGAATTGATTCTGGATTGTGACACCATACGCAATTTAAGAGACACCTGTTAAAAAAAATTGTTGTACGAATACCAGGTCCATCGTCAGTAGCCATTCTCTCAATTTTAAAGATTAATCCTTTAGATTTTGAATCTATAATAGACCACCTTGCTTGCTTCTGAAATTTATTTTCAAACAAAAATCTTATTACTTTTGTTTATGATTAATTATCTTTTTATCTATTTTTATGTTAATATTCGTAAGCTTTTAGTTTAGGAATCCACCCGCGGACACATTTCTTGTAATGTATATATTCTTCCCCAAATCTCTCAATTAAATGCTTTTCTTCGCTAAGGGGTATATAAATTAAGTTACCAATAAGAAAACAAAACGCGAAGAACAGAATCCACATCGAACCGAAAACTAAAGATTCCCCCACGCTCGTGATTATCACTCCAATTATCATCGGATTGCGTACATATTTATATGGTCCAACTATTACGAGCGATTTTGTTTCGACTTTTTTTGAAGGAAATAGAGTACCCTTTCCTATTTTATAGAAAAGGACAACGCAATCAAGCCACAATAGAAGGCCCATCCCCAATACAATAAATCCGATTACTAATAGGATTAAATTCGAATTTAA
>JAHQWX010000289.1 GCA_029856375.1 Promethearchaeia archaeon
TTATTCGATGTACCTATGGTTACAACTGAAGCAAATCAAATACTAAAAAGCGCAAATTTAGAAGAACGATGCAAAATAGTTAGTGGCGATTTCCTTCGGGAAGTACCTATCGGTGCAGATGCCTACATATTAAAAAACATTCTCCACAATTGGAACGACGAAACATCGAGAAATGTTTTGAAAAATATAAGAAAAGAAATTCCTCCGAATGGGACATTATTAATAATCGAAACAGTTATCCAATCAGAAAGTGAAAGGGATGTAGGCAAAATTTTTGATATGGAAATGATGTTGTTTCTAGGAGGGATTGAGCGCACAGAAGCTGAATTTCGATTACTATTTGAAAGCGCCGGATTTAAATTAACAAAAATAATTCCTTCTCAATATTTTTATTACATAATTGAAGGGCAACCGATATAAAAATCCATAATACTTCTTAAAAAAAATAAGTGAGAAATAATGAGTGAGATAAAAAAAGAGTCTATAAGTAGATCTAAAAAATATCTAATCTACTTATTCGTAATTTTGTTTATTGTACAAATCCTCGATTCTTACGTTAGTCTTTACAATAATGTTGTTCCCTCAAAAGTAATTGAACAATTCTTACCTGGATTTGAAAAAAATGTAGCAGAGAGTATTATGACATTTTGCCTTTTTATTGCTTCGTTCGGGGCATTCCTCGCTTTTTTTACTCATAATATAACGGATAAAATTGGCAGGAAAATCCCTCTATTGTTAAATGTTGTTTTAATGGGAATAATCTCGCTATTGATATTTTTTTCTGTCAGTATTGTTGATTATACGATTTATTTATTGGTACTTTATATCTTAAACTATTCAGATTTTTGGCTAATGTATGTAAATGAAGAATCTCCAGCAGAAAAAAAAGCGTTCTGGACAAATATGGTTTTACTTGGAGGTGTTCTCGGCGCTTTGTTAATGCCATTATTTCGTGCTATTTTTATCACAGAGACATCTCCAGTCGGATCTTGGAAAGGTATGACCTACTTGCCAATTTTTATGGGAATTCCTTTAGGTATAATAATTGCGCTTACAATCAAGGAGACCTCCAAGTACGAATTAATTAAGAATCAAAAAATAGAAGTGAACGAGAAGAGTAGTAATTTCAGAGAAGGCTTAAAAACTATTTTAAAATCGGACAATAAAAGCGCTTATCTCACAATCGTTGTGATATACTTCATTAGAGGAATAAACCAAATTTTTATTACCCTTGGAGAAGTAATTATCTCTAGTTCTCCATATTTAAGTGAAGGAGAAGTAGCGCTCGTTATATTGGCTATGGGAATTTCGAGTATTTTCGGTTACCTGTTTACTGGCATTTTAGCAGATAAAATCGGTAGAAAGCCGTTGTTATATATTTATTGTGCTCTTTTCCCAATAGGAATGATTTTTACATTCACTGGGGTAAATAATCCACAATATGCATTTGCTATGGTTACTACAGGTGCTGTTTTGAGTAACTTAGGTTATTGGGGCGTTTGGATCACAATTAGTATCATTGTCATTGAGTTGGTCCCTACTGAAGTAAGAGGAACAGGCAGTGGATTTAAAGTTCTAATGGGTGCATTAGGTGTTACGATTGGTACATTGTTAAGTAGTTTTATCGCATTTTTTGTTGGATTGGAAGTTGCTTTATTTGGGTTCAGCTTTTTATATTTAATAGGTCTGCCGCTAAACTTCTTATATCTAAAGGAAACAAAAGGAACAGATTTAAGTGAAGTAGATAAAACTTAACTTGATTACGCAAAAAAGGGCATAATTAGATATATTTAATAATTAAGTTTCTTACTTTTAAGTCAGAAATGTGGTTTAACTAAGAGGGGTAAATTTAATTAAAATAAAGACTTTGTGATACAATACCTATGAGAAAATACACGCTTAATAGATGGAACTGGAGCGAACGAGCGAAAAAATGGGTGTATGTTCAAAATATTAAAGGTAAGCGAGTGTATAAATACCGAAAGGAGCCCCCTAAAGAATTTGAAAAGCTTGTTGTGAGACTAAGCGAGTTAAATAAGAGATTGATGGCAACAGAGGAATCTAAAAAAAAAGACGAAATTTTCAAAGAGATGATGGTTTTATCTCAAAAAATGCAATCAATGAGATAAAAATCTATTTCTTTACGAAAAAATCAACCTAATAATTCTCATCGTTAAATTCGTGAACAGCTTCAAACATGGCCACGATGTTTTCGGGAGGGACATCTGGTAAAATATTATGAACAGTATTCCAAACATAGCCTCCTCCTGGAGCGAATATTCCCAATAATTCTTTCACATGTTTTTTAACCTCTTCGGGAGATTTACGGTTTATTACCCATCTAGTATCTGCACCACCTCCCCAGAAAGTAATGTCGTCGCCGAAATTTTCCTTCAAGAATTTTGGATCCATATCTCTTGCATTTATTTGTACTGGATTAAGAATATCTATACCGGTTTCAATTAGGTCTGGGATTAAGGGCGTTATCGAACCACAACCGTGGAAAAATATTTTCATTGAACTATGTTTTTTAATATAATCGTGAAATTCGATATGTCGGGGTTTAATTATTTTCCTATATATTCTTGGACTCATAAAGGGACCATTATTTTCTCCCAGATCGTCGCCAACCTTAATAATGTCAACAACATCTCCTACATAATGGCAAATTACATTAAGAGAATTAAAATAGAATTCTAATATTAGATCTAAAAATTTTTCTACTTTCTCTGGAGCTCGAATTAAATCGACCAACATTTTGTCCATGCGCCTCATTGAGACGCCAAACTCGTAAAGAGCACCTAAACCGAGCACTATGACTTTCCCAGTCTTTTGTTTTAGTTCGATAGCTCTTTTTCTTAGATTCCGCCAGAATCTTTTTTCTCCGATGTTGCTAAACGGTGGAGTAGGCATTGCCGACCATGGATTCTTGCTTAAAAAATTTTGAAATTCAGCATAATTGGCTGGATACCCCTCCAAACAAGGGAAATATGTTTGATCAAACACTAAAGCGTCTCTGGTCATTCTAGCGAATACCGTTCCATCTCGATGAACCATATCGTAAGAATCGTCTGGATTATGACGAGGTTGAAACCATTTGGGATATTGTAGGTCTACTCCATTAACATGGATATCATACCAGTCCTCGTCGTTGGTGTTAAAAGTCCTTCCAATATCTAACGCATCTATTTTAAAGAGGTCGATTATATCATCTTCTGGTTGCGCTAATTGCTGAATAACATCGTATACTCTAACATTTCCTGTTTCAATACCTAAGTATCGCTTTAAATTAAGATATGCGATTGCAGAGATTCCAGAGCTAGTAGTTGATCCAAGGTCAATGGGAACTCTATCTGGCTCTCTGTGATTTAGAGTTTTGAAAATTCTTTCTCTTGAATTCATTTTTATTCTTTCTCTTTAAGAATTTATTTAGAATAAGGTGAATTTAATCAGTAAAGTAAAGATGTTCGTCAAAACCAGTCTCAGCAGTAAGGTCTTGTCCTAATTTTTGGATTCTATCTTTAGTTGGATTAGCAAGAATTCTGCGAATAATGTTTACAACTTTCTCGAGTTTTTTTTCTGGAAAATCTTCAACGATTTTATCGTATCGACCGAAGGGGATCC
>JAHQWX010000290.1 GCA_029856375.1 Promethearchaeia archaeon
CACCCATATGACATGTATGTTTTCCCCAACAATTTTTATGTTTATAGGATTGAATCCCAAAAAAATAGCCAAGGCAATACGAAAGGGATTAGACTTACATTCTGATAAAATTAAAATAAATTTAATCGTTGATTTTGCAAGAGATGGAGGGCCAGAAATGGCTACGAAGGTGCTCCGAGAAATAGGTGCTGCTAGCGAGAGCGGAGTTATTGGGATTGGTATTGGTGGATCAGAACAAAAATCCCCCCCAGAACCTTTTAAAGAAGTCTACGAAGAAGCGAGACAACTTGGGTACAGAACAACCGCCCACGCTGGAGAAGCCGCCGGCCCAGAGAGCGTTTGGGGTGCACTAAAATCGTTAAAGGTCGATCGCATAGGTCACGGAACCCGAGCCATCGAAGATCAAGAACTGGTTGCTAACTTATTTAAAAAGCAAGTTCCAATAGAAATGTGCCCCATTTCGAACCTTCGAACGAAAGTAGTCACTTCAATAGAAGAACACCCAATAAAACAATTCTACGAAAATGGATTGCTAATATCGGTAAATACAGACGATCCAAAAATGTTCAACACTTCTTTAACTCAAGAATATTGCACCCTAATCGAAAAATTAGGTTTTTCTCTTAAAGATATAATTATCCTTATAAAAAATGCAGTTGACTCTTCGTGGTGCGACGAAATTACAAGAGAAAAAATAAAAAATGTAGTCGCCGCAAACGAGGATTTATTATAGATTCTCTATTTTTTTCTATTTCCTCTTCTTGCTTTTATTTTGTTGCGCAAATTCATCATTTCTAACCTAAATATTCGTGGAACGGCAACAACTGAAAGTAAAGCCATAAGAACCATAATTCCCAAGATAGATCTTTTTTCTTCAGTTTCAACCTTCCCGCTCAACCTTAAGATCAACAGCTCGATAGTGTTCATCGAACGATTGTTGAAATTCATCACATATACAATTGTTTTGATTTTTTCGATTTGCTTATCGGTGAATTTCGTTTTTAATCTCGCTAACGCGTCTTCTAAACTATCAAACAGCGGTCTATCGTTTAACTCGTTTACATAAATTCTCGCAAAATCCAAGGCCAACCATTCCTTACTATTTTTATCTATCTTTTCTGCCAGTTTTATAGTTTTAATCTCATCTCCATCAACACCAACGAACTCGGCAACGATTTCGTGAGCGTGGAAGCAATACTTGCAGTCGTTTATCTTTGCGATTTCAAGTCTAATTTTTTCCGCAATCTGGGGATCGAGATATCCCAGAGTGTTGACTTTCAAGAATCGATACTTGATGTATCTCGGAATCGAATAAAGAAACTCCTTTAATGTAATAATATTTTTCCTAAAAATCGGTTTTGCCATAATTTTCAAGTGTATATTTTAATTAATTAGAATCCTATGTTGGATTAAACGGCTAAACAAAAATAGGAAAAAAAAGAAAAGGAATAAGGTTTTTTGGATTTATTTAATACTTAATTAATTATTCTGCTTAGATGCTAAGGAATTTTTATGCTTCGTCCATTAAATCTTCGAAAATTTCCATAGAAAGTTCGATGATTTCTTGGAAGAACATAGCGTCCTGTAAGTTGCCCTCTACAGTGATGTCACCAGCCATGTAAGCACTAGTTGCATCAACTTCGCCAAAGAGCATTCCGGTACCAACTTTCATTGTGGCTGAAAATGTAAAGGTTGGGTCAGCAATGTCGCCTTCTCCCCAGCTCATTTTACCGCCTTCTACTTTCAACCAAAATTTCTTGTCAATGTCCGTAAGAACCATTTGGACCTTTACCTCTGCGTCAGCAATCTCATCTTGAATTTCCTCGTTTTCATTAGCAAGTTGGGTGAAAAACTCCCAAACTAATGGAATGTCCTCAGCAGTTGCGGAATCAGCGCCGCCTTCCATCTTCTCTTTGAGTTTTTTTACTAAATCCATGTCGACCATTATTTAATCACTCTTTAGTATTTTTTAAAACATTTGGTTTTTTAATTTAAATAAATAATTTATTGATACACTTCTATTTTTTGATGCATGTATTTAAAACTTTTTTCATTTCATCTCATTTTATATCTGGTTTTTAAAGGAAAACGCGACTTTTTATAAATGAGTCAAATTTATGTCGTACCTAAAAACGAGTATTACACTTTTTTTTCAGATCAAGAGAAATGGCGATTAGTTTCAAATCTAATATAAATCTTAAATAGGTGTAAAATAACCCTATATATAACGAGAATTGAAGATTATTATATTTTCGAATAGTAAATACGAGCCGATTGATTCAATGAATTGCAGAAAGTGAGTTGAACGATGTTATACTGGAGTCTACACTCAATTATGCCCTTTGTCGCAGCGAGTATATTCGCCTTAGCGTTTTCGATTGGTTTGAAGCAATACATTAAATCGAGATATCCGTTTGCTCTATTAACGATGCTGGGGTACTTTTGCGGGATTTTATGGGCGTTGAGCAATGGATTGTATTATCTTTTTCAGTATTATTCTCCTACATTCTTGTGGCACATTTACATGGTGATGCCAATTGCCTTGTTATTTTTTTTGTTGTTAACCTTGGATTCCATCTCGAGAGATTCGGTAGAACCGATAAAAATGATAGTTTTTAGCGCAGTTTCGGCTAGCACTATTACGCTCTATGTATTTAGGGATCTCGATCCCCTCATTGTCGGTGTTTACGGTTTTTCTTACATATTACTGACGCTAATCCCCGCTTTTATTTGGCTTTATTACACCGTGAGAATTTACATCAAAGCGCCAAAAGATTTGAGAAAATACTCGACTATAAATCTAATTGGTGGCGTTTTGATCGGAATTTTAACTCCCTACGCTGTAGTTTACGGATTCAACATTTTTATTGTAAACATTCCCGCGTTGAACATGCTATTGATTTCCGTGGGATTACTGCTTTCAGCGTACGCGTTCGCGAAAGAGCCCAAGCTCTCCGGCATATTGCCGTTTAAGGTTTTAAAAATATCGGTGTTTCACACTCAGAGCGGGATTTCCCTTTTCTCTCATACATGGATGAAAAAAAGCACGTTTATGGATGTGGACGTGTTCTCGGGAATGTTGATTGGGATTAACACGATTTTAAACGAGACATTTAAGAAGGGCGAGCTGCAGGAAATTAAATTGGCGGAGGCGCTATTAATTATATACAGAAGCGAGCAGTATCCAGTTGCGACCGTGCTAGTTACCACGCGCTCGTCTCATACCCTTAGAGAGGGGCTGAAAAACTTCAGCGAGAAGTTCTTCTCGGAATTCTCTCTTTATTTCGACAAGGATGTCCACATGAACACATACAATCCAGCGAAACAGCTGATTACGGAATGTTTTCCCTTCGTTCCGGAGTATAAATAAGCAAATAATCTCCTTATTCAGTTAATTGAGATATTACCTATCATCTTTTTATAGTGAAAAATCGAATGATATATAACCAATCTTCTAATTAAAATTAAAGAGTGTGAAAAAAGTGGCAAAAGGAAGCGGATCGGGTGCAGCGTGGGCTGCGCTAATAATAGCTTTAATTGCGCTAGGGCTTAGCGGATATATGTTCTATACGACAACGCTAAAGCCTACTCCAAAGGCGAGCGTGTATATT
>JAHQWX010000291.1 GCA_029856375.1 Promethearchaeia archaeon
CAACGCTTTGGGTCCACATACTATTGAGGTTTACGCAACGGATAACGATAACAGTCCGGCTTCAGGGAGCAAATCGAAATCCGAGACGATAAACGACGACGACACAAAACATCCAAGTATTGAAATATCTTATGTTGGAGGGGGAAATGATGGAAACCCGGGTTATTTTCAGTGGAACATCTACGATTTAGACGATGGAATAGGAGGGGATGGAGATAGTGGGTTGAGTGAAATTGATATCACAATCTTATACGAATCAACAGATGGATTGAGCGATATGGTGATACCAGTTTCAAGTTCAGAGGTCGGGACTTGGAACTTATTTCCTTATTTAGGAAAATATACAATAACAATATTCGCTAGAGATAACGACGACGATAGAACATTAGTTATTGATTCCTTAACCACTGAGATATCCGTAGAACAAGATGTAATAGATGACGACATTACCAATCCAATACTTGCTAATTTTTCGATTGATGACGACTTTTTAAATCTTTATATTTCGCTCAACGCGCTTGATGACAGTAGCGGGGACGATCTAGGAATTGGGAAAATTGATGTTTTTATTGACGAAGATTTAATAACAACATACACCCCATCCCCATCAGAGGTCCTTTTTGAGTTCGAAATATCAAACGATTGGATAATGGAAATTGGAACACACGAGGTTAATATTGAAGTATGGGACGCAGACAACGACCGATTAGGCGATTCGTTATCGTCTTACATAACTGGAACATTTGACATAACGCTCGAAGAGACAAAACAATTCGTTATTTGGGAAATTGACCAAATGAACGAGGCTATTCAGTCTTCTACAGACGATTGCTGGAGGAATCCAGCAAGCAATAGAAAATCAACAATGAACAATAAGATGTTTGAGTTAAAGGACCTGATTTCCCTTGAAGAATTCGAAGATACATACGACAAATTGCTTCACGACATAAAACCTAAATTAACTGGATTGAAAACAGACGAATACGAAGAACCTTGGGGAAATGGGGTATTTCCAAATCCATGGGTTATCTGTGGTGAATTACAAGAAGAATTACGAATACTATGTAATGAAATTTTGTCTCATATCAAAATTCTAATTAATTTTTGTTAGAGTATCAATTTTTTTTTTCATTATTTTCTCTCTGAAACTTATTTCTATTTATATGAAAATAAAGACCAAAAAGATTAAATTTGGCACATTGGAATTACTTAACCAAGAACCTTATACAATATTTATATATTCCAAAAACATTAACTTTAGGATACAAACGAGCATAATTATACATTTCATGATTTTAGATTATTTTTAAAAAATTTAATAAAAAAAAGTTAAACTACTCTATCTGAAATAAATGCCTAGAAAGAATAAAAACAAGAAGAAAGACTTCAGTTGTCATAACACCGATGATTCTTTTAATCCGAACATTGATCGTAGCGATTGTAAAGAAATTAATATACACGAATCTTCAAATTCCATACATTCATTTGTATCTAATTCTAACTTTACTGAAAAAGAATTGCATTTTTTTTCCCGTCATAACATAGATCTGGATAAATTAGAAAGCCGTTGGGATTGGATTAAAAAATATCCCGATTTAATCGTTCCTTTTTATGAAGAAGTTATTTGCTCCAATCTTGAGAGAGAACCTTCGCTAAAAGATTTAACAGAATTGGGGATGATTTCTTTTAGAGATCAAATTAGAGATAATACTGGGATAACTTGGAGTCAACTCAAAAATATAGCAAAAGGATTAGAATATTATCCCTTTAAACCATCTCCGTATGAAATAGAATTTCTAGAGAATTACAAAATTGATACAAAGCGACTTAAATCTAGATGGAGTTGGATAAACGAACATCCTTATTTATTAGTTCCGTTTTTTGAAGAAGTAATTCTTCCATTCTTTGATCATGTGCCCTTATGGAAGGAAGTGTATGAAACACTAAACATTGGCGGATTTAGAGAGAAACTTAGAGAAATAGGAACGACTTATAACGAATTAGTTAAGAAAGCCGGATTTATTCCCTCTTCCGAATTACTATTTCCCAAACTTCCTCAAATGGGTGTAAGTGCAGATACTTTCAGCTATAATGAATCTGTCTTTTTTAAGAAACATAATGTTGATTACCCCGAACTACCTTCTAAGTGGGAATGGGTTGATAAACATCCAGAATTGATTGGGCCTTATTTTAAGGAGGTTATTTACCCTGAATATGGGAGAGTCCCTACCACAAGAGAATTAGGTAACTCTCCTTATGGCAGATTAAGAGATAAACTTTTTGAAAAAGGGATGAAATGGAATGAATTCATTCAAAGCTTAGGATATATTCCCTACGATAAAGGGAAGCATGTTGTAAAGGAAGAAGGCTTTTCAGAATTAGAGCTTCAATTTTTAAATAATCACAATATTAATTTGACAAGATTGAGGTATAAATGGGAATGGATGGAAAAAAATCCTCAATTAATCATAGATTATTTCAAGGAGGTGATTATTCCTTATTTCGGAAGAGTTCCCCTTTGCAAGGAAGTAGGAGATAATTTTGGAGGATTTATGGATTTTTTAACCAATTTAGACACCACTTGCATAAGTGCGATGTTAAGGGCGGGTTTTAAGCCAAATCCTAAAGAATTAAGTTCTGTTGTTGGCACTAAAGGACACCAGCTAATCGGTTATTTATTATCAACCAGTTTTGAAAAATTAAATATAAAATACTTTTATGAACCATATATCTATTCTGACCGTAAACCGGATGGAGTATTCGTTATTACCGATTCTATTTTAAAATATTTCATGTCTAATCTTAATTTCCTTAGGAAACTAAATATGGATATCGCGTTTATAGAAAAAAAGAAATTTATCGCCATTGATTACACTTCCAATTTGAGATATTCAAATCTTTTAGAAAAAATTGAAAAATATCAACATCCAGATGTTATATTAATAATTGTGGGTCTTTATTGGAATTTTAAAAAAGAGATTTATAATTTTACATCAAGACCTAATATTTTGAAATACCCTAATAATGTAAAGATTATAAGCTCGGATGTATTTTCTAAAATCTTTAAAAATTTTAAATATTCAAAGAAGTTTAATAAAATTCTGAATCTGATTCAAAGATTGGACATCTTAACACTTGAAAAAATTGAATTTGATAAGAATAAATTAAATGACACGCAGGACCTAAGAAAATATCTAAAGGAGAAAGGATTCATGAAAAAAGATATTAAAGAATTTCTAAGATATTAGTATCGAAGATTAGTTATAAAAAATTTTAGAATGCTTTATTCGAGCGATCCTAGCTTAATAATCCTCGAATCTCATTAAATATTCCGCTTTCAAAAAAACCTTCCGTTAATGCGCGAGCGTATGTATCAGTAACCAAATTTTGAGCCCACGCACAATTCCCACCACAAAATTTGCTAAAATTAGTTGGATTAATTTGTTTTTCGGCGGCTTTATGGACTTGTTTTACATTTTTATAATTCAATACATTAACCATCGCGGCGTTTTTATACGCTTTACACGGCCAGAACAATTCTCCCGAATAATCTATGTGATCAAACACAACGGGGAAACAGTCAAACCCAGTAACTCTCAACAGTTTT
>JAHQWX010000292.1 GCA_029856375.1 Promethearchaeia archaeon
CAAAAGCGACTGTCTCTAGAGCTTGCACAATTTTATCAAAGGACCAAATTGAAGCAGAAGGTAAAATCGCTCGTATTGATCCGTGGAGGTGCAGCGGGTGCGGATTGTGCGTTTTAAATTGCGCCTATAACGCCATAGAGCTTCAAGAAGTCCGTCATTTCGGAACTATTGCAGTCATAAACGAAGCATTGTGTAAAGGTTGCGGAGCATGTTCGGGTAATTGTAGATGCTCTGCGATAGATGTATTAGGCTTCACGAGTGAGCAAATATTCGCAATGATAATGGGGCGTGATTAAAAATGGTAGAAGAAACAAAACAAGCAGCAAAAGGAGAAGCTTCGGAGGAGTGGAAGCCAAAAATCATTGCATTTCTATGCAATTGGTGCTCTTATGCCGGAGCAGATCTAGCTGGAGTTAGCAGAGTTCAGTACCCTCCAAATATAAGGATCGTACGCGTACCTTGTTCCGGCAGAATTAATCCATTTTTTATAATTAAGAGTTTATCAGCTGGTTGGGACGGTATATTAGTCTCAGGATGTCATCCCGGAGATTGCCATTACATAAGTGGAAACTATGTTGCAAGAAGAAGGTTCGCTATTCTAAGAGACTTACTGATATTTATGGGCGTCCAACCAGAAAGGCTAAATTTTACATGGGTTTCTGCTGCTGAAGGAGAACGGTTTGGAAAGGTTGTTAAAAAGACGGTAGAAAATGTTAAGTCCGTAGGACCCAATAAAATGTTTGAGAAGGATTGGTGAGAATAAGATGTCCGATTTAGAATCGTCTATCAGAGAAACAGCAAAAAACCTATTAACAGAGGGAAAGGTCGATTTAATTTTAGGTTATGAGAAGGGAGCCCTTCCACTTCGCGCAGCGCCATGTTTTATTACTGATCCTACTGATGTTGATCGCCTTGTATTCGATTATAGTTGCGATCTAAATCTCGCGAAATTTCTAAGAGAACATCCCGAGAAAAAACTTGGGATAATCTCCAAGGGTTGCGTTGGTCGTGGAGTTATTCATCTTGTAGTGGAGAATCAACTAAATAAAGAAAACATAACAATTATTGGAATTCCTTGCCAGGGCGTCATAAATAGATCTCGAGTTATTAGAAAAATTGGAGAAAGAGAAATACTAGAGGTTAAGGTCGAAAACGACAAATTACTCGTTAAAGGCAAAGATTTCGAAGAATCGCTTCCTTTGGACGACTATATAAATAATTTATGCAAAACTTGCCATTATAAGAGTCCACCTGTTGCTGATATCACCGTTGGTGAAGCAACAGCAAGCTCACTTCAAGATAATTTTGAAGACATTACTTCATTTGAGTCAAAGACTCCTGGAGAAAAAATGGAATACTTCAAGGACGAATTAAATAGATGCATAAGATGTTATGCATGTAGAGAAGCGTGTCCAGTATGCTATTGTAGTTTATGCTTTATCGATCAGAATAAACCCGTATGGTTCGGAAAAACCGCGGACATCACAGATAACTTTATTTTTCATATGATTCGTGCGCTACATGTTGCTGGAAGGTGCGTTTCTTGTGGTGCGTGTAGTAGCGTATGTCCCATGGGAATAGATTTAAACTTATTAAATAGAAAAGTAGAACAAATTGTAAAAGAGCGTTACAATTTTGAAAGCGGAATAAGTCTAGAAACGCCACCACCAATGGGAGCTCATAAATTTGAAGATGGACAAGAATTTATGATTGAGGAGGATTAAACGGAGGGATAAAAAATGATGCAAAAGATGATTTCAAAAGATAAAATATCTAAATTTATTAGTGTCCTTCAAAAGGAGTACAAAATTTTTGGACCTGTGAGGGAAAAAGGAGATATCGTGTTTAAAGAGGTCCAAAGCGCTGATGAGATGGATTTGGACTATTTAAATTCAAAAATTCCACCAAAAAGCGTGCTTTTTCCAATGGTCGACACCTTATTCTCGTATAAGAAAGATGGTGAGAAGGTTGAGATAATTGAAAATAAACCTTACAATAAGGTTGTAATTTTTGGTATTAGACCCTGTGATGCTCAAAGTTTTTACTTACTTCATAATTTTTTCAATTTTGGAAAGTTTAAAGATCCAAATTTTTTAGATCGCTTGTTAAATACCGTTTTGATCGGAATTGGTTGTTTAAATCCTAGGAATACTTGCTTCTGTACATCTGTGAACGGTGGCCCCTTTAATTCGGAACATGTTGATATTTTACTCACTAAATTTAAGGAAAATTATTTTATCGCGTCCAGCACCGATGATGGAGATGTAATCTTAAAAAAAATGGATTTTTTATCTGATGCGAAAGATAGCGATGTAAAAGAAATCGAAGAGATGCAAAAGAAAGTTGAAAGCTCGATAAAAATTATTGAAGATTTGGAGGATCTTCACAAAATTTTAGATAATATGTACGAAGATCCACTATGGGAAGAATGTGCTTTAGGATGTTTGGGGTGTGGAACCTGTTCGTATTTGTGTCCTACATGCCACTGTTTTGATGTGGTTGATGAAAATAAACCCGATGGCTCTGGGAGAAGAGTAAGAATATGGGATACATGTCAATTTCCTTTATTTACGCTCGAAACTTCTGGGCACAATCCCAGAACCAACAAAATACAAAGAGCAAGACAGCGGATTTACCATAAATTTAACTATTATCCAAAAAATTATAATTTAATCGGGTGCGTTGGGTGCGGAAGATGTATCTTATATTGCCCCGTGAGTAATGCGGCACGTGTTGGGGAACACATTGGACCATTGGCATGGAAATCGATGAATTTCATACCTTCGGCAGCCATTGCATCAAGATTAGGAGTTCTGTTTCTATCGTTACCGTAGCAACCAATATCACCGTAGCCAAGATCATCGGCCACAATCAGCACAAAGTTTGGCTTAGCCGAACTAATTTCTGAAGAAGCTGAGGACGCTGTGGTTGAAAATCTCTCACTACTATTCTGCGGCCTCTGGGTGAAACAGCCTGAGCAAGTGATCCCCAATGTACCCAAACCGAGTGTTTTAAGAATGTTTCGTCTATTCATCATGCAGACATTTTAACAAGGATATATTTCTAAGACAACCGAGCCTTACGATTAACGTAAGTGCCATTCCATGCCAACGCGCGTATCGCCAAAATCTTTCTTACATCCATTATAATCACAAACGAAAATAATGGTGATTACGGTAGAGTGTAAAAATCGTAAGATGAAAAGACAATACGTCTATTGAAAGACCGCCAATCCTGACAGGAGAAACAGATGTTGACCAAAACAGTGTATCTAAGTTTTATGGGCGTCCTACTGCTGGTGGGTGCGAGCCTCGCTGAGAAAGAAGAGTCGAAGGTTGCACCCATGTACGAGGTACAGGATCTCTTTAAATCAGTGCGCATTCCGAATATTGTAGTGGCTTATGATGGAACCGTCCTGGCTTTCGCAAAATCCGGCCAGCTACTCCGGCGTAGTGAGGATGGCGGTAAGAATTGGGGGCCTATCCAAGAAGTAGGCGTTGGCGCTAGTACTCTATGACATTTTAATTTGTGGATAGAGACGTTTCAGTTTGATGCGGGCATCTTGGGTTGTAAATTGCCAATCGACCGACTTTTGCCCAGCGTTGC
>JAHQWX010000293.1 GCA_029856375.1 Promethearchaeia archaeon
AAATTTTTGGAGGGTACGGATATATAAGAACTTACCCCGTGGAAAAACTATTTAGAGACGCGAAATTATACCAGATTTACGAAGGGACTTCAGAAATTCAGAGAATCGTTATCTCACGATTTGTGATGAAACGATATCAGCACGCAATGCCCAACTTATTCGAACTCCCTAGAGTCGAAATCGAAGGTGAAAAGGAAGTCGATATACCTTCTCCAGTAGCAATGACTAAATCTGCGGACGAACTCGGTGGAAAGTATCGGTGTTCGGTATGCGGATATGTGTACAATCCAACTAAGGGAGTACCAGACAAAGGGATACCTCCTGGAACATCTTTTGAAGATCTACCGGAAGATTTTAGGTGTCCGGTTTGTGGAGTTACGAAAGATAAGTTCAATAAAATATAATCTTACTATTTTTTTTTATCTATGATAAATTTTTATTTTCTAAATTTAATTTCTATTTATTGAAATAGGTCAATTTGGAAAATTTAAATGTACCAGCGCTTTAAGCAACTTTATTTGAAATTTATAAATATTAATCCGGAAGATTCCGATGAAATTCGAAAGCGGAAAATACTAAATATTTTATGTATTGGTTTTTTTATCGTTGCTCTCGTATTACACATAGCAGCAATTATCTTTATCTTTGTAGGTGTTCCTTATTACACATTGTTTTATGCATCCGCTTTCTTTCTCGTTTTTATTATTTGCATTGTATTTCTAAACAATAAATTATCACAAAAAGCTTCAAGCGTCCTTTTAATATGTATTCTCACTGTGCTATTCTTTCTAACGGACGAGCCAATAAAAGTTGTAGACGGAAGAGGTCTGTTATTATTTGCAGTTCCAATTTTAATGGCAAGTATTTTATTAAGCCCCTTGTGGGGCATTATAATCGCAATTATTATTAGTATAGCAATTTCGATTATCTTAGTTATACTTGGACTATTTCCAGATCTTGTTTCTACTGGAGTATTGATGTTAATTGCCCTCATTTCTTATATTTCTGCCAATTCAATCGAAAAGGCGCTTAATAATGTGAGAAAAGGCGAAAAGCTATATCAGGACGCATATAACCGTGCTAATTTGTACAAAGATCTTTTTGCCCACGATATGAGTAACATTCTTCAAAATATCTTATCTTATCAAGAATTTGCGTCTCGATATCAAGATATACCAGAAAAAGAGAAGGAATTCAAAGAGATGTTGAGTTTAATGAATAAACAGATTAAAAGAGGATCAAATCTAATTTTAAATATTCGTAAATTATCTGAATTGGAAGAAATACAAATTCCTTTGAAAAGAATAGATATAAAATCAATATTGAAAAACACTGTTGATTCAATAGAAGATATTTACTCAGAAAAAGAAATTAAAATCGAACTCAATCCCATCAAAGATCCAACCTACATTCAAGCTAACGAGTTATTAATTGATTTATTTCAAAATATAATTTCCAATGCCATATTACACAATAAAAAGAGTTCCATCGAAATGACCATAAATTTATTGTCTATCGTGAAAGATAATAAATCCCACATAAAAATTGAGTTCATTGATAACGGTGTGGGGATTCCAGACGAGATTAAACAATCAATTTTTGAAAGAAGCGTGGATCGGGATAGGAGTAAGAAAGGAATGGGGCTTGGTTTATCAATAGTTAAAAAAATTCTCTCTCTAATCAACGGTGAGATTTGGGTTGAAGACAAAATTCCTGGGGATCACACAAAAGGTTCTAAATTCGTCATATTAATACCCAAATCAAAAAATCTACAAATAGATTAATAAAAAAAAAATAAAAAAGAGAGATTTAAGTAAAACTTAAACCTTTATCTGTTATTTCATATTTTTCACCAACTTCTACCAATAATTCTGCTTCCACTAACTCTCGAATACTACTACGCACCTTGAATATTGGTACTCCTATCTTCGAACTTATCTCTTTTGAAGTTAAACTATTATCAATGAGAGCTTTAAGCAATGCAGTAGCTGATTCTGTTAAATTTCCACTTTCGTCTATACATGGCATATTTTTTCACTATAGGTCTTTTTTACAGAAATACCAATCTTTACATTCAATACCTGCTTCTTTCACGCGTGCTTCTGCAGCCTCTTGGGTTTTTGGTGGTGGTACAATGACCTTATCCCCCGGACGCCAATTTGCAGGCGTAGCTACATGCTTCTCTTCGGATGTCTGTAGCGCATCTATGATTCTTAAAATCTCGTCCATATTTCTTCCATTTTCAAGCGGATAATATAGCATCAACCTAAGGATTCCTTTCGGATCGATAACAAAAACTGTTCTGACCGTTTCGGTACTGCTTTGTCCCGGGTGAATCATGCCGTACTTTTTCGCGACTTCCATATTTAAATCTGCAATAATTGGAAACGGGATTTTGACTCCCATCTTCTCTTCTACATTCCGAACCCAAGCAATATGCGAGAATACGCTATCTATACTTAATCCTAATAATGCAACATTTCTTTTTTCTAATTCGGGGTATATTTCTGCAAATCCTATGAATTCAGTAGTACAAACCGGAGTGAAATCGGCGGGATGGGAAAATAAGATTAACCACATATCGCGGAAATCTGAAAGTCTTAATTCTCCATGGGTTGTAGTCGCAATAAAATCGGGAGCTGGTTCTCCAAGAAGTGGTAAAGATGTCATTTTCTCTTCTTCTGACATTTAATTTCATCTTTTTTTGGATTTTGAATAAATATTGAAAATTATTAAAATTCAGAAGAAGTGAAAATTAAATTCTATAAAAATGTTTTTTCTATAAACAATAAAATCCAAATTACTCAATTGAAACTGGAAGCGTTTAGCAAGTAAAATAAAAAAAAATTTATATATAGATATTTTTTAAGTATATTTCCATAATCCGTGTAAGTTACAGTATTCTCTGGCCCAGATTCCGGAAGTATCAGCAACAACGAATGTAGCTTTAGGCTCGTCACCAGGTTTCAAGAATTTTCTTTTGTAGCAATTGTCTTTACACACCAATTCAACCCACATAATCCAATGCTCATCGGTCATTGGATGAGGTGTGCCCATTTCAACTCCCACATCAACTGTGACCTTATTTCCTTCGACCGTAATGTGTGGAACATGCTTCTCGCCTTTCCAATCAGCAGTCTGTGCTTCCATTAATTTCATTGGCTGACCACAACAAATTGTTTCTGGTACTCCGGGATTGAGAATTTCAATTACTTTTCCACAGATTTCACACTTATAGATTTCTTTTTGTTTAGTCATTTTTTTTAGCCCCTGATTTATTTAATATTTAACTAGCTGATTTTAATTAAAAATTATTATGTAATAAAAAATAAAAAAAACGAGAGAATTAATTAAATTTAGAATTCTTCACATTTTAACCGATAATTTGCTCTTGGGTGGTTGCACGCTGGGCATTTCCAATCTTCTGGTAATGCATCCATTTCGACTTCGTAGCCACATTCCATACAAATCCACACAACCTTTTTACCACGCTTAAAGAACGCATCGTCCCCGACTAACTTCAAAAGTTTTCCATAACGCTCTGAATGGTGTTTTTCAGCTAGTGCAATTGCTGTAAGTCTGGCTGCAATTTTTGGAT
>JAHQWX010000294.1 GCA_029856375.1 Promethearchaeia archaeon
TTAAACCCCCGCTTAAGCGATGCTGGGCATCGTCAGATGCTGGTGCAAAATCATGCAGAGATATCCACAAAACTCCCCATATGTTCATGTCTCGATTTGCCGTAATGTCCAAGAAGCGTTGTAGAAATAAATCCTGTTCACCCACCGAACTTATATAATCAGAACCAGAAGGATAGCCGATCTCGGTAAAAATGATTGGTAAATCGCCAATGTAATTCTCGAGTTTTTTATAATGATTATCTGGAATATCGCTTGGATTGTTGAAACCCTCTTTAAAGGGATAAGAATTAATTCCTACGCAATAAACTTTTGTATCATCCAAAAAATTTAATAGATGTAACCGATTTTCTGCCCAAGGAGTATCATCTGAAGTATTAACCATCATTTGAGTGTAAGATAAAACAGTACCTACAAGCGTATCATTAGAGATCGAATTTATACCTCCCGCTATTTGATTGACTAAGTCTATATATTCAGTATACATTTGTAGTCCTTCTAACTCGAAAATCGTGTTTACTTCGTTGCCTAACATTATAATTTTTGGATCAGCGGTTTGCACAAATGTCTTTAATGATTCATTCACTGCTTTAACGAACTCGGGGGAATTAAATTTCAATCCCGCTTCCATATCGGGAGTTAACAAAGGTCTATAATGCCAGTCAGCACCGTCGAAATATATGTCTGCTAAATAAATATAAACGATATTAATCCAACCGAGGGATTCATACGATTTTATTTGGTTGTAAACCGTGGGTGATGAGGTCTCATACCAATTTAAAAATGGCCATCTTGGATACATTTCTACGCAAGACTTTCCGAGTTCAATCGCAGAATTGAAATTTGCTGTTGCTTGATCGGCGGTTAGAGAGGTATTTCCAAATTGCTTCGGGTGTAGATTCATTCCTATGAGAAATGTGCGGCTGTCAATAGGTAGCATGGCTGCAAGTCTCGGCGTTTTATCCGGTAAGGAGATACCACATCCGACTGAAGTGAAGTTAAAAAAAAAAAATACAAGTAAAAATCACGAAAAAACCAATTTCTCCTTTGAAACTTAATTTATTTCGCAAATTAGTTATCATTTTTTTAAAATCAAATTTATTTCTTGAAATACCCCTTGGGAAACATTTTCACACATATCTCCGGAAGGTCCCTCTCGTCGAATCTAATAGTTATATACCGAAGTATGTGGTTAATCACGAGGATTTTTATAATATCCTTTTCGTAATTTTCGAGGAAATACGAGTTATCGCCTATAATTCTAGGTTCGATTGAGTGGTCTTCTGCGAATTTAATTAGTAAGGTTACTCCTGGGTATATCTGTTTGTACATGTTCATCCATTCTTTCTCCTTTACGAATGTTCCTCCAATGAAATCGATTATTATTGGGATATCGTCGTCTTCCAAAAAGTAAAATGGGTCGTATCTTACCATTATTGCAGTTTTCAACATGTTTGATTGTTCGCTTGTGTCTTTTTCGGAAACTTTACGGTTTTGAAGCGCCCTCTTCTGGTAATTCGCGGTGAGATCTACGAAGCTTGCGAGGTCCTCGCCCGTAATCCACTTAATTCTCTCGCCAGAAAACAGAAATTTCACTCCATCTATTTCGTTGTCTACAAACTCTTCTCCGTAGTAGGTGTACGCCATGTGGATTTTAACTTCTGGATATAGCTCCTTTGTCATCGTCCAATCTTCTCCGACGCCGATGTTTTCAATTTTCCCACCTATGACGCTCTCCGCGAATTCTTCAATCGTAGCATTATCTAATTTTCTTAAGATCGGAGATATTTTATCTCCGATTTCACGCAATTCCTTCTTGTGTGGGCTTCCAATGGAAGTCATTCCATCTATCTCGTCGATTGTGAGGAGTTTATTTTCCCTATTGTTCATTATTACGGCCTTCCGGACTTAGAATAGCGTGGTCATTACGTACATTTCGATGTTGAAATATGAAATTGTCCCAATGAGATATAGAAGGGCAAAACATGTAAGTAGTAAAAATTGAATCTTATATTTTTGTTCCTTTTTCAAGTTTTTCGTCGAATAAATCATAAGCGTAACAATCCAGATATATGTGAAGTATTTCGAAAAATCTCGAAGATACACCATAATGTAATAGAGTTCCATTGAAATCAGCAGGATATTTACTCCCATCATTATTATTGAGTATAATGCGTAGGGGAGTAGGTAGCAGTAGGAAAATACTTTTATCCAATCCCAGTAATTTTCTCCTGTTATTTCGTTTTCTAGTTTCTCGTTAGATTCGCTCGAAACTTCGGATCTGTCGCCCCTAAACTTTAGAAATATTGTTATAAATAGCCACAGCAAACCAATAAAGGAATACACCGCCATATCGAGGACAAAAGCGCCTAAAAATGGGAATAAGACAAACCAGAGGTAATTACTTGGTTGAAATGGTATAATGAAATTGGTCCAAAAAATGTTAAATCCAGAAGCTAAACCTCCAACTAAAATAATTAACGAAAATTTTCCGAAGCTCCATTTGTTTTTAGCGTAATCAACAATTCTCTCCGGCTTTGTGAATAATTCTGGAATCGATTTTAGTTCCACGGTTAGATCATCTCCATTAAATTAAGATTGTAATGATTAATCGACCACAAAATTACAAGAACCAACAGAGTAAGATAATACGCCCACGCAATTTTGTAAGAGGAGATCGTCGTTTTTTCGTAATATTTCTCTAAAACTATTGGGATTACGATTACAAATATTCCTGCAATTCCGATGTAAAAAATGTAATGATACAGCAAGGGAAATATAAACTTCAATAAAATGCTTACTAGGGAAAAGAGAAACATAATCCAAGAATATGGAAAAACGCTCCACGCAATTTTGCTTAGCGCCGTCCCTAGCTTGAATTTTTCGCCGAAAAGTCTTAGAAACGCGTAAAAGAGTACGCTTAGAAATATCCACATTTTAATTATGAATATTAAGGCGTTTACGAACACGAGAATGTAATCGTATCTGCTCAACCCAAGTCCGTACATTAATCCGCCTGTAATCTGTTCGAGTATAAAGGTTGAATACTGTTCGTAAAAAATATTGTAAATCAGGTCTCCCGCGAGAAAAATTCCCAATAAAAAAATAGCTCCCGAAATGACGACGATTAGCAACGATTGGATTAATTTACCTTCTTTTTCCTCGAAATCTTGTATTATTCTGTCGGGTTTTATTGCAGCGATAAGAAAATCGCTCACGATATTTTTTGAATTACTCGATGATTTCATTTAATACCCTCCCATCTATATAACTTGGTATAGGTTCGCCCCATAAGTTTAAAAGCGTTGGAACGATATCCTCGATGCCAGGAATCGTGTCTTGCACAAATTCACCTTCTTTTATTCTCGGGCCAATAAACGCTAAAGGTACATCGCGACTCGATACGCCTCCGTGAGTACCTATGCTGCCAAGACTAAAACCAGCAACGCTTACTGCGATGGTTTCCTTACAGGACATATAAAGATCTCCCGTCCGATTGTGAAGCGTATCAAGATGTAATTGATCCATTTCTTCCCGTGGTAATACCACGGCTACATTCTCATTAGCCTCGAGTAATT
>JAHQWX010000295.1 GCA_029856375.1 Promethearchaeia archaeon
AATTAATTAAACATTTTAAAATAAAAATGTATAATTACTCGATAAATAGTGAGTTTAAGAACGAAATTTTAAATATTTAACGATTTATAATTGACTTATTGAACAAATAAAGGGTAGATAAGTAATGGGAAAAGAAAAGGAAAAAGATAAGGACAAAAAAGATAAAGATAAGAAAGATAAGGATAAGAAATACAAAGAAGAGAAAGAAAAGAAAGACAAGGATAAGGACAAGAAAGACAAAGAAGAAAAAGAAAAGAAAGACAAGGATAAGGATAAGAAAGATAAAGACGAAAAAGATATCAAAGATAAGGAAAAAAAGGACAAAGAGAAAGAAATGAAAGAAAAGGACAAAGAAAAAAAATACATGGAAAAAAGAGGATTAGACCAAACTTGGAAAATAGACATAAGTAAGAACTTAGACACTTACATCCACGCTTACGAAAAAGTTACCAATGTTTTCAAGGACATTGACAATTATATCTTAAAAGAAGCTGAATCAATTGAAGACTTTACTGAGAAAGTAAAAAAAGCAATTCAAGACTTACCAGAAGCCACACAACAGATATTTATTACTTTTTTAAGCGCAATTTAGAAAATATTAACTTAATTTTTCATTTTTTTTGTAGTGTTAAGCAGTTTATCGAATGACTTTTAAATTTTTTTAACGAAATAATCGTAATAGATACTAAATTCCCGGATAAAGTATTTATATCAGAAATAGAAGTTGATTACATTAACGAGACAAATCAAAAATATAAAACCTCAGCATGTTCTATGGATGGGATTTATATCTGTAATAATCTCAAGCAGTATTATAAGCGTTCATAGTCTTATCATAAAATATCCTCCCTCATTAGGGAACCATATCATCAGAACTGATACTCAGGGTAAAATATTATCTTGGATTACTCCACAACAAAATGCATACGATAAAGTAATTGATATTGCATGGGATTTTATAAAAAATAAAGCTCCCATCGAGGCAAATGGCTATAAGGGTTATATAGTTTCCTGCAGCTTCGATATTTTTTCTAATCCTGGATACGCAACAAATAATTCCTTAGATATGGCCGGCTTGTTCGGCGAATTTGTAGATTCAGTCATACCTTATTATGCCTATACTGGCAATTGGTCTTATGTCGAAGTGGTTAAACAGATGTTAGACCACGCTCTTATCTATGGATTAACACCCGACTCTTGGGAATGGCCTAATATGCCCTATGCTTGGTCTCCACGAGGAAACTTAAATTATTCTGGTCGCATCGAGCCAGATAAAGCGGGAGAGTTCGGATTAGGTCTTTTAAAATTTTATCAATTGACTAAAGAAAGTAAATATTTAGATACCGCACTTGATATTGCTGATGTTTTAGCAGAAAAAGTAAGAGAAGGAAATGCCACTCATTCGCCTTGGCCGCATAGGATATTTCCTAAGAATGGACAAATTCTGGTAGAATATACAGGAAATGTAGTTGGAGAATTAAACTTTCTCGATGCATTAATTAACTTAAAATTAGGAAATGTGCAAAATTATGAGAATGCTCGAAATATTGCGCGTAATTTTTTATTGAATCATGTGATCCCAAATAACGATTGGAGGTATTATTTTGAAGATTATCTAGATGATTGTCCAACGAAATCCGAATTTAATGCGGATGAAACAGCTCGATATTTAATTGAAAATAAGGATTGGGATCCTGATTGGGAAGATCATATAAAATCAATATGGAAATGGGTCGAGGAAGTATTAGGAGAACACGCATGGAAAGATTATGGAGTTCTACCAATTTCAGAACAAACAATTGATCTTTATTACGGTGAATTTAGTCATACTGCACGCCATGCGTCAGTTAAGGCCCAATACGCGGCAATAAAGGAAGATTTAAATTTTAAAGATGAGGCGTTTCGACTATTCAATTGGGCGACTTACGGTGTTCAAGAAGATACGGGATTCGTGCTTTTCTCTGCTAATAATCTTGATAATTCAGAGATTTGGTATACCGATGGTTACGCTGATTTTATTCGCCACTTTATGGCAGGCATGGCGGCCTTTCCAGAATGGGCCCCGCCAAACGAGTCCCATTTAGTAAAAGCAACATCAATTGTACAGACGATTTCATACGCTCAAAATTACATCTATTATGAAACCTATGATGCCCCTTCTGATTGTATCGACACGTTTCGAATTAATTTTATACCTTCTTCTATAAAGGCGGGCGGTTTAGCTTTAACTCAGCATACAGATTTAGATTCTCTAGGATATCTTTTAAATTCATTGAGCGATGGAGGATATGTTTTAAAAATTCAACATGCAGGAGAAAGATGTGTTTATATTTATAAATAAATTAAATTCAAGAAATAGGTGAAAACGATTAATAATATGAAAAAAGAAACGGATACTAAATATTCTAAATCGTTGAAGTCCAGTATTAATTCATTATTTAATTTAAAACCATTGAATGTTAAAAAATATAGACGAAAGCACTTAATTTTTCTCATTATAACAATAATTTTCTCACATTCCATTTGGATTGGTCTATGGATTTATTATCGACTTAAAGATTTGTGGATACTCAATAGCGAGAAGCTATTTTTTATCTTATCTTACAATTCTATTCAAATAGTGCAACTATTAATTTCGATTTTATTTGGGGCTCTTATGTTTTGTGCTTTATTTCTCGGTACTTATTTTATAAATTCAATTATATTCTGGAAGTATAAAATTTCAAAGACAGAATTAAATATAACAAGAATAACAACTTTTCAATTTAGCTTTACGCCTTTATTCAGTATCATAATGATTATCGTTTCACTTTTGACGCAAACTTATTATTATGAAAGGGGATTTATATTTTATCCATTTATAATGGCAATTTTTTATTCATTTTGGATGTCTTATCTAAATTATAAAATCTATTTAAGTATCGAAATCGATAACTTAGATAATATTATGAAGAAATCATCGCGCGCGATATTTCTTATTTATTCTATTGGATTTTTCTCGCTATTTTTAATCGTACCATTCTTCTTTTATGGTCCTTATGATCTATTATTTACAATAATCTGGTAAAAACATTTTTTCATTTTCGTCGGCTTGAATCTTGGCGCGCTTTATATCTTTTTAATTTTTAGTTTTAATGACCTCTCTCCCCATGTAATAAAGATCGCTTTAAATGAACAACCTTTTCTATTCAAACATATAAATAGACAAAAATCTGCCTTCAACGAATAGAGTTGAAAAAAATCAGAAATTTGTCGGCGTATGCTATGTTAAATTTCTGCGGTAATTCTTCAATTTGATGGTGTTAAGTTCTGGTTATTCGTATTACAAAGAATGCGGCAAATTTCCTCTGATTCCGAGCGATGATTCAAAACTGGATGAGTTATTGCAGGGTGGGTTCCATAGGGAACTGATTTATTTGCTCTATGGGGATAAAAAGATCACCAGTAACATCTTGCATTCAACGGCAGTGAGTATGCAGAAAGCGTTTATTGAAAGGGGCGTCGAGGGTAGGATCGCGTACATTGACGCCACAAATCGCTTTAGTCCATACAAGATAAGCACTCTTG
>JAHQWX010000296.1 GCA_029856375.1 Promethearchaeia archaeon
ACAGGATTTGCGAGAAGTACGATTTCTACAATAATTACTAGCCTGGAAAATATGAATATTATAGAAATGTTTAAGATAAAGGGAGATCGTAAGAATTATTATAAACCTACCTTTTTGTTCCACAAGCTACCTAAATTGAAATACGAGAGATCTTACGCGTACTTGGATATACTGAAAAAAATATTAAATAATTATGGTATAAAACTCAATAAGATTGCTAAAAAAAAAGAGTCCGCATTGAATTTCATAAAATTTCTCGATGATGGCACAAAGTTTTTATCAAGCGTGGAAGATATTTACCTCGAAATAGTAAATAAATTTGTGAAAAATTCGGAATCTCTCAAACCTTTTGTTTTACCATATTGAATTATTAATTAATCATGTGACATGAATGTCTGATAAAGATTCTGATAAAAATTCAATCGTAAAATTTGTTATAATATATGTTATTTTAGCTTTGGCGTTATTTCTTCCCGCAGGTACTATTTTTTGGCTTCAGGGATGGATTTATATTGCAATTATTATCGTTTTTTCCACTTCTTTTATCACATATTTAAGAAAATACGATCCCGGATTACTAAAGGCCAGAACTGAATCAAAAACAACGGAAAGTTGGGATAAAAAAGTAACAGCGATCGCTAATGTATTTTTTCTTGCAATGTTCGTTTTACCGGGATTTGACGCAGTAAGATTCAAATGGTCAACTGTTCCATTCTTCGTAAATATAATTGGATTCGTGGGGATGGGGCTCTCCTTGTTCTTATTTTTCTGGGTTTCAAGAGAAAATACTTACCTCTCAACGGTCGTTGAAATCCAAGAAGAAAGAGGGCATAAAGTCATTACTACAGGACCATATAGGATCGTGCGCCATCCAATGTATTTAGCTGTTATTTTATTGTTTCTCTCTCAATGCTTAGCCCTTGGTTCGCTATATTCTTTTATTCCATGGATAGGTTTGATCGTCACCATTGTCATTCGAACGATTCGCGAAGATAAATTGCTTCACGAACAACTCGAAGGGTACGAGGAATACGCCCAAAAAACGAAATATAAGATTATTCCAGGAATATGGTAACTAGGATTTTATTAATGTTCTGAGTAAATACGCTACTCGGTAGAACGATGCGAAGGCTTCCTACATTAATATGCGATAATTTGTCGCGAAAGTTTTAAAATGTTTAATGTAAGTCTCGATTTTTTTATTAAAAATATTGTAATTAACGCAAAAATCAGATCCATTATAGAAAATATGATTAATCCCACTCTCAACTCAGGGACTACTAAAATATTCCATATAAGAACAATTTGAATGGCAAATCGCAGATAAGTAATCAAGAGGACATTCAATAAATATCTACGAATATCGAAGCTCGAAAACAATAAAATTAAACCAATAAAAACGGCTAATAATCCTCCCGATTGCGCAAACATTGGATAATCTAATTGAGTTATGTTTGCTCCCAATAAATTGAATAGAGGTACTATAAAGAAAATCATACACGCTCCCATCGACATCTCGTAAATGGCACCGATTAGCGAGACCATTTTCAACTTTTTAAGGTATTTCTCTTCTATTATGTCCTCAAAATATATCTGAATCTCGCCAAGTACTCTCTCTTTAACTTCTGTCAAAATTGGATCGTATTAAGTAAACATACTAAATTTAAAAGCTTTTACAAAAATGTAAAAGTTCTTTTTTTCACTGAAAAATTTCTTTCCATAAAAAAATGTTCGTTTTTATTTTTAGTGGAGTAATAAAATATTTAAGAGTCTGAATTCAATGGATTTTAACAAATAAGAATTATATTATTTCAATCTTCTTATGACCTTACTTCAAAACTTCCCAGAATCGTGGGGGCCTTGGAACCACGCATCGCTAACTTCTATTTCTAAAAAAAACGCCGAAATCAAGGTGGGAATTCGGGAAGGTTTCTCGATAAAGGGCATTTTATCCTTAAAAAAACACTTTGAATTGAAAAAGTGTAGAGAGAGGCAACCATATAATCCAACTGGTGGAACGGTTGGAACATTACTAGGAAATCTTATAGGTTGGATCTGGTTAAGGTCAGAAATTTATCCTAAACACATGAAATTTCTGCACCCGTATTATTTTTCGCACCCTAGACCGCTTGGGAGGTCTTTCAGCGATTTTTTGTGGGAAGAATTAGTGAAGCTGGGTTTATGCACCTTAACGCAAGGAGATGTAAGCGTCAAACACAAGAAAACAATCGTGCGTTTTCAGTGGAGACTTCGCGATAAGCATGTATACGGCGTGGTTGAAAAAATTTCCGGAAAAGGAAAAATTCAATTAGAGATTGTAGGAGTAAAGTGTAAAACATACCCCAAACCGCTCGAGAGTTTTGAACAGAACTATTATCAAGTACAAGTTTTTGATGATATGATTCGTTTTTCAACAGATTTGTCAGCAACAATCGAAGATATTGAAGAAATTATAAACCAAAAAGAGGAAATGCCGTATGGTATCGGTGCGATAAAAGACGCGCTTGAAGGGATTTTAACGATAATCGGAATCAATTCGCTAAAAACGCCCGATCGCGGGTGGCTCACATCGCTTATGAGGCGTTTCGGAGTAATCGCGGGAGGGTGGACGATTTATCAATGGGACAACAGTTTCGTAGGAATGATGTCGGCTCTCTATTATCCGCAGTTGGCAAAAGGCAATATAAAAGCGCTATGTTCGGACTTAACTTTCGCTGGATTTATTCCAAACCAAGCGAATCCATTTGGTCGAGCTGAGAGTATAACGCAAATACCTGTTACATCCTATTGCGCGTTAAAAGTAAGCAAAATATTGAGCGAAGACATGAGCGATATGATTCCAGCACTGGAAAGCAATAATAATTACTGGTTAAAAACTCACGATCCGAACGGTTTCCACTTACTATCGTACGGCTCAATGATGAGAAAAAAGTGTGCAGCAGCGTTGCGGCAAACTGCGATTTACGAAGCGGGAATGGATAATCATCCAATGTTCGATAAAATACCGGTTGATTACGATAGTGGATGCCTTGCTGTTTATTCTGTGGGATTAAATTCGATTTACGCTTTGGATTGTTGGGCTCTTTCCGAGTTAGCGAAAACTCAAGGAAACCATAAGCTTGCCAAGAAATTAGAAATTCGTTATCAGAACATGCGAAAAGTAATAAATAAACACCTATGGGACGGAGAAATGTATAGAAATCGGTATTGGAACGGAGATTTTCAAGATTTAATCGTACCAAATCTCTTGTGGCCGTTAATTGCGGGCGTCCCAACTCGAGAACAAGCTGAATCCGCGGTAAGAAAAGTCTTTAAGACTTGCTTATCTCCTTATGGAATATCTAATGCTTCCATAGATCACCCGTCTTTTAAACAGCAAATTAGTTGGAGGGGCAGAATTCTCCCCCCAATTCAATTTCTAACGTCAGAAAGCTTAAGACGATACGAATTCGATTTGGAAGCCTCCGATTTAGCGAAGCGCACCTATCGGTGCTTTTCAAAAGAATGGGTCGAAGAATCGCACACTCACGAAAGCTATAACGGTATGACTGGAGATGGCG
>JAHQWX010000297.1 GCA_029856375.1 Promethearchaeia archaeon
ACCAGAAATTAGACAAATAATTAGATCTTTATCTGACGCGCTCCGAACGAGCTCCATCATCTTTTTAGTTCCATATAGGCCATTTTCGTTGGGAATTGGATGAGAAGCGAAGTTTAATTCGATATTTCCCGAGAATTGCGACTTATCGATTTCTAAACCCAGAGGGACATTAATTATACCATTAAAAGTAATTTTACCGTGGGAAATGAGCAATTTTTCTAATTCTAGAGCCATATTTGCCGTTGCTTTGCCACCTCCGATAATTATGCATCTCTCAAATCTGTTCAAATCCAAGGCAACGGCTTTAATTTTGAGATAATTGCCTTCGATTCTTACAGCTTTTTTCATCAGAACGCTTGGCTTAACAGACTCTAACGCTACTTCGAGCGTATTTAAAAGTAGCTTCCGTATCTTAAGACTTTCTTCTGGACTATTTTTGTCCAATAGTACATCTCTATTCTTAATAAACATGGTAATTAAGTTACATTATTTTAATGGAAAATCCATAAACTAATATAAGAATACCAGAAATAAGCGCTATTGGACCAATCATTACCAGCCAAGTCCCCTCTACAGATGGTTTAGATAGATTCCCCACTATTAAGCTAATATACATGAACAAAATTCCAAAAGCAATGATTAATGCTTTTCTTCGCACGATACCCGGTGATTGGAAAGCTAGCTTTATGTAAAAATATATGAAAGTAAGAATGCTAACAATTATAGTTATAAACGCAATGATCGCTAAAATATGAATTATGATTTCGTAAAATAAAGCTAATGCGTATAGAAAATCTGTATTTGTCAGAATGGGCTGAGGTAATCCAATTAAACAAAATAGCGTCCACAAAATGCTAATAAAAATTGATGATATTATTAATAGTTTAGTTACTGGCTTTTTTTCCCACCTTTGAATGTATTTTTCCATAGGAAAAATAATTGGGATGAATGCTAAAAACAAAAGCAAAACCATAATAGTAATATGAGTAGTAAAAACATCTATCTCAACTAGAAGAGTGAATAAAAGCTTACGCCCCCATATTTCGTGAAATCTCAAGAAAAACCGTAATTGAAGATCTTGATCCATGAGATAGAAAAATTGATTAATTGAATTAATTAGGAAGAAGAAGCAATACCCTAAACTGAACGCTCGTCCACCTACATTTCCGTCTCGTTTATATGTTTTAGCTTTTATGTAAAAGTATATAGGTATTACAAGCAAAAATATAAAAATAATCCATTGTAAAATGTACCAGATATCGTCAGCGATCATTTCAACATACTAATTACTAATTATATATCATTCTTCCTTGCGAGTATTAAATTCTTTTTATTAATTCGAAAAATTCATACAAGTAATGCGCCTAAAGAATTTCCACCACAATTCGAAAAAAATACGATGCTATCATTTCTTAACCACAAATTTGGTGAATCAGAGAAAAACAAACTTGCGTACAAGATAGGTAGTGGGTTCACTTGAACTAGTTGTCTTTTAAAGAAATTTACTTTCCATAGTTAATATCACATAAACTGCAATTGGCACAAACAATTTAATCAATCCTTCCCCAAATTCTATTTAATTCAAGTAGAAAATCAATTTAATTTCTCTAATTTAAGGTGGTATATACTATTCCACGACTTAAACTCTTGAGGGGTTAATAGATGGAACTCAAAAGGATGATTCAAGGTCAATTTTGCCTTTTCCTCTATTTTTGCTAGAATTTCTGCTCTTTTTAATTGTTGTTTTGGAATATTCGCAACTATTAGAATATCGATATCGCTTGAAGCAACAGTTTTTTCTTCTAAAGCACTCCCAAATAAATAAATAACGGCATTGTCTAAAAGATTTTGAATAGATGATATAATTTTAGGTAAATAATTCCTAAAATTCTTAATCATTTCGTTTCTTTCGATGTTAAGTTTTAAGATCTCCCACAAACTTAATCAATCCCTCCACAATTTCAATAGCTTCTTTAGCATCATCTTCTTCATATGTGATATTAAAATATCGAGTATTTAAATATGCGCTTTCAAGAAATTTGAGCGATTTCTTATCAATATTGATTTCTTTGTTGGTCATTTTTGATAAAAGCGCAATTAATTTTCTTATAGAATGCGTTCTTGGAATTTCCCCTCCCTTTTCAAGAATATAAGTTTTTATATAAAGCTGTGCGGCTTGTTCCGCCATAAAACATGTAAGATCCCAATCTTTATCGTTGTATCTCTCTTTCGCTCCCTTCAGAAAATTTTGAGCTCTCTTATAGAATAGCTCAACTTCCTCTTTATGCATAAATTAATCTATGTTTTTCAAGTTATAAAAATATTAGTTAGTTAATTTTTTTACCCTATCTCTCTTAATTGATTTAGCAATCGCAAATGCCATTAAGGGTGGTACGGCGTTTCCTACTTGTTTATACTTTTCACTTAAATTACCCGTAAATCTATAACTGTCTGGAAACGATTGCAATCGAGCGGCTTCTCTCACGGATATAGCTCTGTCTTGAACTGGATGAATAAACCTACCCGGAGCGCTCACGCAACCGCAGTTCGCGGTAATAGTGTCAGCGGGTTTATTTAATTCGAGTCGTCCATATATATTGGAATATCCCCCTTTAAGTTGGTATTCTTTAGGAAGTGAACTATGATTTTTTCCTGGCTTTATTAAAGAAATTCTTTTTTTTACTAATGCACTATGGTTAGGAGCATAATGATCGTAAAGAGTTTCGGAATTCGCGCGTAAATATTTTTGATATTTTGTTTTTGTAGAATTTGGATATTCAATTGCTACATCATCAGAGATTTTTCCTACAATTGGTGGTACGTCAATTATATCTGAAAAAGCTTCTTTTACGGTTAAGAACGGTGGCAAATTCGATTCCTCGAAGAGAGCCTTCTGTTTAGCATCTTGTTGGTTTGTTTTTTTAATCTTAATATCCCTCAAACTAGAACTGTTACCAATTAAAAAAACTCGCTTTCGAACTTGAGGTACTCCAAATTCGGTTGCCAAGAGAACATGCATATTGCAAGAATATCCAATATCGTCGTATATATTCTTTACTTTTTTCACCACTCCGCCTTTATCCATTGATAATATTCCAGGCACATTCTCCATTACATAAAAATTCGGTTTAAAATAATCAACCCATTGTATGAAGTAATAAATCAACATATTCCGGGGATCGGTTAATTTCCGATTTCCTACTGTTGAAAATCCCTTGCAAGGAGGACCGCCGATTATTCCCTTTATTTTCCCGTTATTGAGGTATTTTCTTTCAATTTCGTTTGGTTTCAGCTCGGTGATATCCGCGTTCAAACAAACGCATTCGGGATTGTTTAACTTATAAGTCTCCATATAATTTCTTTGAACTTCGATCGCAAGGTCAATTTTAAATCCAGCCATTTCAAAACCTAAAGACAATCCACCGGCTCCAGAAAACAAATCGATAATTATTTTTTTCCCACCATGGTACCTAATTGGCTGTTATTAATAACCTTTTAAAATTTTTAAAATTTAAATAATAGAGGGTAAATAATGAACAAAAAACGCACTGAAATCACG
>JAHQWX010000298.1 GCA_029856375.1 Promethearchaeia archaeon
GTTCATCTGCATTTTGGTGATGGTGGGTACAACTTTGTTTATACGGGAGATTTCAAGTATCAAAAAACTCGCTTATTAGAACCAGCGTCGGTCAATTTTCCAAGAGTAGAATGCCTTTTAACAGAATCAACATATGGTGGAGCACAAGATCGAATACCCAGTCGCCACGAATCAGAAAAAGAACTTAAGAATGTAATCAATTCTCATGTAAGAAAAGGTGGTAAGATATTAATACCAGTCTTAGCCGTTGGGCGTGCTCAAGAATTAATCATTATTCTTGAAGAATTCATTTCGCATGGTTTGATAGATAAGGTACCAATCTTTCTCGACGGTCTTATTAGCGAAGCAACTGCAATTCATACTGCTAATCCCGACTTTTTAAGCAGCGATTTAAGAGAAAAAATCTTGCATCAAGGAAAAAATCCTTTCATGAGCGAATATTTCACCACAATTACATCTCCTGAGGAACGTATGGAAGTGATAAAAGGTGGCCCTTGTGTTATATTAGCAACTTCTGGCATGCTTATCGGCGGTCCATCTCTGATGTATTTAAAGGAATTAGCCGGAGATGGTAAAAATGGTTTAATATTCGTAAGTTATCAAGTTGAGGGAACACTAGGTCGTCGTATTCAAAAAGGATTCAAAGAATTTCAATACGAAGATTCAAGAGGTCGGCTCCAAATGGTCAAAACTAATTTAAAAATATATACAATTGAAGGATTCTCGGGACATAGCTCTCGAAGCCAAATTTCTCAATACATTCGAAAAATCACACCAAATCCGAAACTAATTATTGTTAATCACGGAGAAGAAACAAAAACAGTAAGCCTATCTTCGCTATTACATAAAAAATTGAAACGAATCACTAGAAGCCCGGAAAACAGAGAAACTATTGTTCTAAAGTAATATCCTTAATTTTTATAGAAGGGCATATTTTTTTAAAAAAAGTTATATTAAATCTATTTTTAAATTTATTATCATTTTCAATATTATAACAAAGATATCTGTGATATAGCGATTGAGCTCGTCTAATGCAGAACCAAAAAAGACTCGCCCGTATATCACAATTCTACGATTTACTATTCAAATTTTAAGCTTTTTTATTATTAATTACGTTATCTTAGAACTCATTTTCCAAGTCGATTTGAGTTTTTACTTCGAAGGTCTGATTAAAGCTCTACCAATTCAAAATTCTCCTCGTAATTCGCTGTCCAATGGCGGTGGATTTGTAGAATATATTTTATATATGATCAACCAAGCAGATTTTCCTTTTCTATTATTGGGCTTGTTAATATTGCTCTCTTTATTATTCTCTCGTTCTTTTTGCAGTTTTCTATGTCCAATAGGAACGATACAAGATGTGATGGCGTTAGCCTCAAGAAAAAAGAATAGGCAAATTTCTCAAAAAACTCATAAAATCATGATTAACCTGAAATACGCCATTTTAGCGGTTTTACTAGTGATATCCTTTACTTTAGGCTTTTCAAAAATCGTTGACCCACTTTTTTACTACAATTATAGAGCCAATTTAGGGACATTCCATGACAAACCTATTGGCTATTTCTCTTTATCGGAGTATATTTTTGTATTTTTTCCTAGTATAATTGAAGAAATAGTCAATACAGCAAATATTCAAGTTTTGTTTGCTGATTTTCTAACATTTTTCTTGTTCTTCTTCTATATTGGCGTGCTAATAGTTTCATTCTATTATCCCAGAGTATATTGTCGGTACTTCTGTCCCTTTGGTGCGATGAGCGGGATATTTAGCGAATATTCTTTTCTAAAAATATCGCGGAATCCAGTAAAATGCACGGGAAGAAAGGAATGTGGAATCTGCGAAAAAATCTGCCCCATGCAAATCAAAATTTTAGATGAAAAATTTGAAGGATTTACTGGAAGAGGCGAATGCATCCTCTGTTTGAAATGCATTGAAAAGTGCCCATATAACGCCCTAAAGTTAAAGTTTGGGTAAAGTTTATATTACTTATTCTGTAATATTTTCCAATCAAAATTTGTATCTATTTCGTGTTTACCATTTGATATGGCATATTTCAAGGCATGAACAGATTTATATACGCCTTTAATAGCATTTTGAGATCCCTCAAATTCAATTGAAAAGTAATCTTTAAAATTTGCGTCTCTATAAGCATTAACAATTTTGATCGTATCGTATTCAGTTTCCTGAAAGTTTTTACCAAAATTGAAAATCTTTACATGATTATGGGCGTGATTATATGGTTTAATGGCAATATCTAATGTCTTATAACGCTGTTCATTATTGGGAAAATTACCCCAATCATAATTAATCCCTAAAGAACCAATATCTTTATAATATTGAGTTAATTGGTCCAAGAAAGGAGGCCACGAAGATAATCTATGATGGGTTTCAATACATATTTTAACATTCCTTTCCTTTGCATATGGTAATACCTTATCTAAAAGTTCTTTAACCACATTAACATGTTTTGGTAATTTTTCTCTCGATTCGTATTTAAAGGGGCCTCCTACTTGAGCACGCACGTCCGGGATGTTATTATTTGCGGCTAGATCAATCCATTTCTTAATGACTTCAATTTCGTTTTGTATCTTTCTTGGGGTTCTCTGATATAGTTTAAAATGCGGTCCCAATCCAATAAGTGGCCATCCATACGATTCAAGTTGCTCGATTACATGCTTAATTCCTTCATCAAAATCTCCATCTGACCATCCCGGAATATGTCTATCGAGCAATTCAATTCCTTCTATATACCCAATTTTATTAGCAATTTCCCAAATATCTTCGAGAGAATATTTTCCAGTTTCAATTTCTTTACGGAATGAATAAGTATTAAGCCCAATTTTCATATCTTAAACATTATTTAAAAAATTTTTAAATCCTTATATTAATGATAATATTAAAGTTTAAAGCTTAAAAAAATAGGAAATTGACTTTTAGCGATGAAGGAATACAAAATTACTTTCTGTGGATGTGGGGACATTACATCTGCGTGGTTATTAGCGATTAAGAGATTAAATAATCGAGAAGATAAAAAATATCATCTTAATGTAATAGCCGCATGTGACCCAATCCCCAAAAAATTTAGGAAATTAAGAACAATGGGTTTTAGGGAAACAAAACAATTTTCAGATCTATCTTTAGCTTATAAAGACGAGAAATCAGATATTACCATAATCACCGCACCACCTCAATTGCATCCAAGATATGTTGATGAAGCAATTGAGAATGATAACCATGTAATCGCTGAAAAACCACTAGCTATCGATTATAATCAATATCTTCACATGAGGGAAGTTGCCGATATCGCTGATAAGAAGAACCTTCATGCCGTTGTTAACCAACAATATCGTTGGGATAAGCGAATTGCCTCAGTTAAAAAAGCAGTAGAAGAAAATCTCGTCGGTGATATAGATTTTGTTGTTACAACCTATATAACTAATAAGTACCACTTTATGGAATGGTGGCGAAAACAGCACATGGATATGTGTCATTTTAACAGATACATCCATCATTACGACACAATTCGATATCTTTTAAATAAGAATCC
>JAHQWX010000299.1 GCA_029856375.1 Promethearchaeia archaeon
ATTCTCGTTACAATCGCGCTAAAAATCGATTTTCCCGCACCACCCTTTCCTACAACAGCTATAATGTATGGCTTTTTCATTTTATTCTAATGCTCCCTTTTTTCTCTTTGCTCGTCTATTTCTGAGATAGATTCACACGTTTCGTTGTATGGACAAATATCGCAAGCCCAATCGTAATCGCAATCTACTCGTTTTTTCCACTCCTCCACTTTTTCCTCCCATTTCTTCTTAAAAATCTCTCTTATTTTCGAGATTACTACATCGAATTTTTTAATATTCTCTTCGCTTGCACTTATGAAAATAATTTCTACGCCTTCGATTAAGTCTGGGAATTGAGCTTTATACAAGTAAGCTATTGCGTTTCCCAAAATTTCGAACGAGAATCCCTTATCAATTAGTTTTTTCCCTATTCGGCACCAAAATCTGCGCGGAATAGAGCGTATCATATATCCTTCTATACTATCCGAAATAAATTGCATCCTTTGTAAATCAGGGTAATGAGACTCTGATATTTTTTTTCCTCCAAGAATGATTATTTGTCCGAAAGAAATTCGAGGTTCTTGAATGTTTTCTATTTCTGGACCTATTAAAGTAATTCTTCCATCCACTATCTCCTTTAAGCTATTTGTGGGGAAAACTAACGAGGTTGAGTATTGATTAATACCTCCCAATTCTAGTCGAGTTTCTTCTTCCAATATTATGGTTTTGAACGAATTAAGATTCAGACCAATTCCTAAATCTGAAATTTTCTCAACAAATCTATTTGAGGTGTTGTAAATTTTGAAATTTATCTCCTCTAAAAAAAAATTTTTAACTATTTTCTTTAATTCTGATACATAATCGATGATTTTTCCCTTCTAAAGTGTTAAAATTAAATTAAATTTTGCTTAATAACAATTAATAATATATTTATTATCAATCTCAACTAATTAAGATTAATTATAAAGTATTATATTGAATAAAAGTTAAATATATTTAATTGGTGAATTCAAAATGTTATCAATTCAGCCCCCCGAAGATGTCATATCAATATCCATGCATACTATTTTAAGCTCAAGGATAAACGACCCAGAATTTAACGAACTTGTAATAAACTGGAATAAAAACATCGTGGTTTACATCGAACCATTTTATCCACTAACGATTACTTTCGAAGGACATGAAGTGAAATTTAAAATTGGTGATCTCAAAAAAGCTGACCTCAAAATAAGAGTTCATGTAAAGAATCTACTAGATATGGCAAATAGGCGTTTAAGTTTAATTAAGGCGTTCCTAACCCGCAAATTGAGAATTAAAGGTATATATAAAATTGGTACTTTATTAAAATTTTATAAGATTATTTTTAAAACCATGAAAATGGTTGCTGCAAATCCTAATAATAATTATTTTGAACAGAATAAAGAGACTAGATGAGGTGTGTATATAATTGACGATATCTAAAGAGAAAAATTATTTTAAGAATGTATCTAAAGAACAAATTTATAAAGAATTAGTAAAGATTTTTGGTCAAGAGAATGTTTCAGACAAGAGTGGAGATTTATATCCATACTCGTACGATATGACGGAATGTGAGCCGAAAATGCCAGATTTCGTTGTAATTCCAGAAAATAAAGAACAACTCGTAAAATTAGTGAAGTATTGCAATCAGTATTTAATTCCAATTGTGCCCTACATCAGTGGAAACAATGTTGGCGGTTTAACGATTCCGGAACAAGGTGGAATAATCGTAGATTTTGGGAAAAAAATGAATAAGATACTCCACATAAACGAAAATATGATGTACGCAATTTTAGAACCAGGAGTTACATTTGGACAATTAGCAAAACATTTAGAGGATAATTATCCACATTTGAGGTATTGCTATCCATTTGCGCCACCGTACGCTGGTGTTGTAGGAAACGCGTTATTAAGCGGAATGAATAATATGTCATGTAAACTTGGATCTATGGGCGACTCTATCAACGGTTTAGAAGTCATAACAGCTGAAGGAGATATCGCGAGGATTGGCTCGTGTTTTTATGGAAAGGACGAAGATGACCCAGATACTTGGCATTATCGTTCGCCCGTCCCAGATCTAATGGGGCTTTTTCTAAATTGGCAAGGAATGACAGGGCTTGTAACTAAATGTGCTGTACAATTATGGCCCAATGAACCCATAAAAAAGACGGTAATTGTTGTTTTATTATCGAGAATTGGTCATATCGGTGAAATATTACGAGAGGTTGGCAGAACGGAGGTTTGCGAAGATGTCGCTATTGGATGTTTTGAGTTAATTAAAATGTCGGCGGGAATCCCAGAGCCTAAATCATTTCCCGAAGAACCGAGAATGTTTGCAAATTGCACAATAACTGCTAAAACTAAAAATCAATTAAAAGCAAGAATGGAAATTTTAGAAAACACTCTTGAATCACTAAAAGAAAAGGGAGTTGAACTAACTCATTTTGATGCAGACGATTTCATAAAATTATTTGACCTACGCGTTCGTTCTTACCTAGATTTGCCCGCCGTCGTCCTTTCGTTAGTTGAATATTCTGGATTAACTTGGTTTGGAAGTTACGCTCCTACACATGTAATTGATGAATTAGTAGAAAAAGTTGAAAAAATTTTCAACAAACACAACGTCCCATATTTCATGTATATGAAACCGATGAAATATTCTCATTATAGCATATTTAGACCGATATTACGTTACAATAAGTACAAAAAGGGAGAAGAGCAGAGGTATCACGCGTTAATTGAGGAAATTACTGATACATGCCTAGATGCTGGTTGTATCCCTTACAAAACACCAACTTGGATGACTGAAAAAATGCGAAAGAAGATCAATCCTGGCTGGATAAAATTATTTGAAAAAATTAAAAATTGTATGGATCCCAACGGAATTTTCAATCCAGGGAGGTGGAATACTTAAATGGTGGAAATAGATAAAAGTTTGATGGGAAAAGACTATTTACAAATGGCACTTGATCGATGCATTAAGTGCTCAACATGCAAATACAGCTATAAATCGTTTTTACCGTCATGTCCCTCAGGAGAAAAATTTCTGTTCGAATCGTACTGGGCTTCAGGCAAGATTCGGATTGCTCGAGGTCTCTTAAATGGAGATTTAGAATGGAACGACGATTTGAAAGATGCTATATTCGCTTGTCCAACATGTGGTGCGTGCGCAGATTCGTGTCAAGCTCCTCACGCAGATTACATCGTAGATATAATCGAAGCCCTGAGAGAAATGGCTGTAAAACACATTGGTCCCGGTCCTAATCAAGAAGCATTAATCAGCCGCTCTAAAAAGAAATTCAACCCATATGACGAGCCAAATTCCGATAATAAGGAATTGAAGGATAAGTACAACTTACCTGATAAAGCAGAATGGGTGTATTTTATTGGATGCACCTCAAATTATCGCCAAAAATCGCTCAGAGATGCGACTCTTAATTTTTTGACGAAAGCAAATATTGATTTTACGCTTATTGACGAGCATTGTTGCACTTCGCCTATGATAAGAACTGGACAGATAGAGCTATGTAAGGATTTTATGAATTACA
>JAHQWX010000300.1 GCA_029856375.1 Promethearchaeia archaeon
TGGTACAATTACATTTTTATTGGTTTTTTTTAAAGGAATCTTCATGGTCTTTTCGATTAATTTGAAACGAGATAAAATTTAGATTAATAATGTAGATACTTATCGAGAAATTAAAAGGACTATTATCAACCTACAAGTAAAAGTTGAGTTCAATAATCGGAAAAAAATTATTTAAATTATTAAACCTAATCTAATTTTAAAAAAAATATTTTCTAACAAGATTTAATCGTTTGATGGGTGAATAAACTGCTTACTGCCGGTGAAGAGGTCGCTATGCCTATTATGATTGTAGAGATTTGCGTTATTATGGGAATTGTGGCTATCATTATTATTTTACTAATAATTAAAGGGGGAAAAATAAAGAGGGGTAGTAAAAAGCGTGAATTAAAACTTTTCAAGGAAGAAATAAATAAGATTGAGAGCGCTCGAACTAGAGAGAGAGAAGTCGCCGAAGACTTAGAAGTGAAGAAAGAGTCTGAAAAGAAGCCTAAGAAAGCGAGAAAACCAATTATCAAGAAACTTCCAGCTATTAAGCCCACCGTAAAGGAATTGCCGTCGGCAAAAAGACTAGTTGAAATCCCAAATAAAAAACAATTGATAAAAGATTTTGAAGAGGAATCGGGAAAGCGCGCTGTGTGGCGTGGGAAGGAAACTAAAGCTTTTATTAAATGGAAAAAAGAAAAATATGATATTTAATTTGCATAAATTGTCTCAAAACTGTCTTCATTTTTAAATCTTCTATGTTTTTTTTGTTTTACTGCGATTATTATGACATCTATTTACAACCATAAAAAAATAAGATTAAAGTAAGATTGTTGATAATTTTTAATAAGTTTTAAAAATCTCATCGGAGAAATATCGCCATGCTCATTATTGATCGATACGACCCTAGAAAAGACAAGGACGAGATTATAGAAATTTTTGAAGATTTCATCGAAAATAAGTCTTACTACTTCTCTCACAAGCAAAAATTCGAAACTGAATTGAATAAAAGGGTTTTGGATTTAAAATTTAGGAACTCAGTAATCGTTGCACGAGACGAGGGAATTATCGTAGGCGTCGGTTTTGTAACCGTATTTGTAGACATTCTAGGTAACGAAAACTGCATAATCCACCAAGTAATGACGAGAAAACCTGATTCATACAAGCGGAGCATCGAAGAGCGTATAATTAGGGAGTTAATGAAATACGTGAAAGGTACGCTTAAAATAAACAAGGTCTACTTTCAATGTCGCGATAACGATAGCGCTCTCAGGTCGCTGTTCTTAAAACTTGGCGTAAAGAAATCCAAGGAAGTTTGGTACGAGACGGAATTGTAGTTAATTCAATCGCTAACTTTTTAACTCATTTAGTAAGTTAGGTGGCATAAATATCTCAAAAGAAGAAGAAAAAGCAAGCCTTGAGAACGCAATCTCTTTAACAAGCCAAAAAAATTACGAAGAAGCCATAGAAATATTTAAAAGCGTTTTAGAAAAGAATCCGGAAAATGTTATAGCAAAGGAAAACTTTATCGACTGCTTATTTAAGTATGGAACAAAATTAGACGACGATTGGGCACCAGATTTTGAGAAAATTGCTAATTGTTACGAGGAAGTTATTCAATTAGATCAAAAGAATGCAATAGCTTGGTATAATTTAGGTATTGCTTATTTTAACCAAAAAAAATTTGATAAAGCAATTGATTGCTACAATAAATCTTTAGAAATAAAACCTAACGATAAATATGTTTTATACAATTTGGGCCTACTATATCAAGAGATGGAGGATTACGAATCATCGTTAATGTATTATAAAATGGCCTTAAAAAAAGATCCTCAATTTAGATACGCTTTAGATGGTAAAAGAGACATTAAACGAATACTAAAGGAAATTATGAAAAGTTAAAAATTATCAAATTTTTTTTTCATTTCCAAGATTTTAGATTTAAGTCTATTAATTTCATTAAGAATGAATTTACAATCCTAATTCCTTTAATTTCTCTGCATTTTGGAGTGCATCTTCTTTATTAATATTATACATTAGAGCAAAAACAATAACACCAATTATCAGTATAACAAATGGAATTAAGCTAATTTGTATTAACAACCCCATATATGCCACCTCTGTATATGTGTTTGGGTCACCTGAAATATAACCTGTGACACTCGACACTATGGCAAAAATTAACGTTTGAAACATGTAAGAATACGCTGTGAACACTCTTAACACGCCCGTGTAAGAACCTTCTTCGCGTTGACCTGATTTAATAACCGCGTTATCAATCGATTCGGCACTGACATAGATACCTGTTATTATTACCCCTCCATAGCCTAGCCCACCAAATACGCACAAATAATTCAAGAATGCAACTGGTAAAAAGAACATCAATAAAAAAAAAGTGCTAAGCATAAATAGACTTAATATCCCACATTTTCTAGCCCCATATTTCTTAACCAGCGGAATAAAAAGTAACGATCCTACGAATGTCATAATTAAAACTATTATTTGGGGGAGCATCGCTGCAGGAGAATCAACATCATAACCAAGTCCATCAAAGAAGAAAAACGGCAATCCGTTTAAAAAACAAACTCCCGCGACGGAATATAACGAGAACATGATAACATATGCCATCCAATTCCTATCCTTAAAGATTCGACCTAAAGTTTCTTTAAGCGGTGATATATTTTTACCTTCCAGATCTAATTGCACTCTAAACGCTCTCATCTCTTTATTTTCGTAAGCACCATATGAAAATGGAACTAACATGATATACATTAAAATTGCGCTTATTATTGCGGTACCTATATATGCGTTTTGGTCGTCTTCGCCACCCAACATTCCTAAAATTACTGGTATAAAGATAGCTCTAGAAACTTGGAAAACAATACTAACAACCTGGGCAGCTCTTATACTTTTAGTTCGCTCTTGCTGTCCTCGGAATAAATCAGGAAATAGTGCTGCTTGATTAACTTCGGTAATCGTTCCCATCGTTTCGTAAAGGCTCATTATAAGTATAACCCAAAATATTGAAAGCGCAAGGTTTTCGGGATCGTTTACAACCGAAGCGAATGGGATAAAACATAGTACCAGAAATATTGGCTGTATTATGCGACCTGTTATGATCCAAGGAAACCGTTTTCCATATTTCTCAGTGAATTTTGTTGAGCGGTCAGCAAAATACCCAATTGCCGGGTCGTTAAACGCATCTACCGTGGAATAAATAAGATAAATCAAAGTAATTGTAATCTGAGGGAATAACAAAATATGAGCAGCGTAATATTGAAATCTCCCCCACATCCCTACGAGTATTAACCCAACTGGTCCTCCCATGGCATAGGCCCAATATTTTGCATTATTATGAGAGCTGCGAGATTTTAAATCGTTGGTGTTATTCTTCTCTAATTGAGACATTTTTTTCCATTCCTTGTTTTTCATTAATTGTATTTACTTTGTAAGAAAAATATTTTAAATTTATTTTCGCTACAAGGTCTTTAAGATTAATTTGAGATATGACTAAAAATCCTAAAAAAAGCAACCCAAAAAAGAAAAAAAAAAAAAAA
>JAHQWX010000301.1 GCA_029856375.1 Promethearchaeia archaeon
AGCGTGCAGTTGAACACCGTCAAATCCCGCTTCCTTTGCCCTCCCTGCTGCTTTAGCAAATGCGTCTATTGTCTCTTCAATTTCTTCAATTGTCATTTCTCGTGGCATAATGTTCATTGCAGGTTCAAGAAGGGCAGATGGAGCTATTGGGTTATCTGCGAACATAGATTGACGACCACAATGAGCCAATTGCAAAACTCCTTTGCAGCCATCGCCATATTTATGGATTGTGTTTGCTAACTTTCTCAATCCTGAAATATGGTCGTCTGTATAAATTCTTAACTGATTTGGATAACCTTGGCCACTGGGATGAACAACAGTAAACTCAGTGATTATTAATCCGACCCCTCCTTGAGCTAAAATTTTATACCACTGCTCGAGTTCATCCGTTACTTTACCATCATTAGAAGCCCTACGCACATAAGTGGCAGATCTGACAAACCTATTTTTAATTTCCATCGAGCCAATTTTGCTCGGTTTTGAATACAGGATTTTCACCAAAATGCGGTATTTTTAATTTTACTATTAAATTTCTCGCCTAGATATAAAAATTTTGTTGTTCTAAGGACTTAGGAATTTCAAGCTCTGAGAAATATAAGTGAATCAAGACTTTTTTAATAATTTAAAACAATGTATAACCTATGGTAGAATGTAATCAAGAACAATTAAGTGAAACATGTACGTGTACTTACAGTTGCTCTCGTCGAGGTAAATGTTGCGAATGCGTTTCTTACCACCTTAGAATGAACGAATTACCCGGTTGTTTTTTCGCAAAGATATCTCCAGATGCAGAAAGAACTTACGATCGCGAATTCAAATATTTTGCAGAGTTGGTCATAAAAAAGTAAATCAAAGCAATCATACTTTTCATCTTTTTTTTGTATTGAAAACCTTTAATTATTGAATTAAATTCAATTATAAAAATGGTAGATTTAGAGTTTTATCTGGAATATTACGATTTCCTGAAACAAGAAAAGGACAACGGAAAAAAAGTAATTGCATTCTTGTCCCACGATAATATCCCAGAGGAGCTCATCGATGCTGCTGGATTTATTCCTTTAAGACTTATTTTTTCCGGAAACGACGAGTTGATGGATAAGGGAGCAGAATATTTACCCACATCAACTTGCAGTTTTGCTCTTAGTAGTATAGGATTATTTGCTGAAAAGCCCAATAAATATAAATTCTTAGAATTGATCGATTATTTTATCGTTTCTAATCACTGCGTATCCGATATATGCAGTTCTGAGATAATTTGCATATATTTTAATATTCCAAGAATTAATTTTTATGTCCCCTACATCTTGTCCGAGACCGGGTTAAAATATTACAGATTAGAGTTAATTGAATTTAAAAATAAATTGGAAGAAATTAAAGGTTCTCCCATATCTAACGAAGATCTCTTTAATAGTATCCTAAAATATAACGATTTTCGTAAAAAAATCTCAAACATCAAATACACTAATATTTCTGGTTCAAAAAAGTTAGAATTATATCAAAAAGCGTCGCTATACGGGCCCAAAATATTAGAAATAATGGATTTTAATACCAGCAATTTGGAGCAAGCCCATCAAACCAACAACAAGAAGAATATTATTCTAACAGGGTGCTCCATTTTTCTTGGTGACGATTTAATTGATTTAATTGAGGAAGGGGGCGGAAATGTTATCTTTCTTGACACATGGGTTGGCGATGCTTATTTCTCTCAACAATTCGACGATACATGGTTAAATGCTCAAAGAGAAAAAGATCCAATTGATATTCTAAAAGAATTTTTCGAGAAAAATTCTAATACAGATCATATTGTCCCTAATTATATTAATTTCAAAATTTCTAAAATCAATTCAGTAATAAAGGATTTGAAAGAAAACATTGGTATAAGTAAAATTGGGGTAATTAACCACATTATTAAATTCTGCGATCACATTAGCTTACCAAAGGAGCAATTAAAAGAGGAATTACAAGCAATTGATACACCCGTACTTAATTTAGAAAGAGATTATTCGAGAGCGTCTCATGGTCAATTATCAACTAGAATAGAAGCTTTTTTGGAGATGATATAAACCTGAGCATAATGACAGACGATGTGGTTAACTTTACTTACATGCTTAGGCTTGCATACGATTTTTTACACGGAGGGAGAAAATTCCAAATTAAATCAAATAGGAAGGATAAAAAATTAGTATCTATTGTGTTTCCATTTAGTGAATTGGTTTTTGCCGCTAAAGCAATACCCATTTTTCCTATTCGTCTCGAGAAATATAAAGTTAACACTTATCTACAAGCTTTGAATTCCGCGTCAAGCGTTTTTGGATGGAAAACTGTGACAAATTTTTTAGGATTCGTGCGAAAATTTGATGTTCTGAAGGTGTTCGATGGTATAATTGACGATCTCATTGATTCTCTCAACGATAAGTACAACGAAATGTACGATATCGGGATTGAGGAGGGTATTTCTAACGATTTTTGCTACGGAATTAAATCTCTATACGGAATGCACTCTTCTCATCAAGGTATTTATGATTCCAATGTAAATGTTATCATAAGGTGTAGCGCTTTTAATAAGTATTACGAATCGCTGAAGAGATATCATAAGAATTTGATATGGTTAGACATTCCACCAAGAAATATTGGTAATGCGCTAGAGCTATGTACGGAAAATGTAAAAGATACAATTAACCAATTAGAAAAATTGACTGGAAATACAATAAACGATAACGATTTGAGAAAGTACTTCAGAATTAGTAACGAATGTAAGCAACTTTATCGAGAAATAATCTATGATATAAGTAGCTCTGATTTTTACCCCTGCAATCCAGCTACTTTTTCTGAAATCTTAGCACTCCTAAGCTTATCATTCCAGGATTTTAACTCTGATGCTGAGACATACTTAAAGAATTTTCGTAATTTGGTTAAAGAAATGAAAGAAAGGATTAGGAAAAAGATCGGAAAAGATGTATCGAATATGCCTCGAATCTTATTAACTCCTAGATTTGGAGGATGGGAACCAAAATCTCACGAGTACATTTACGATATGGGAGGGAGATTACTGTACGCTGATTGGGAGATATTGGGAGTGTTGGAGCCAGTTGAAGCGTATACTTACACCGATCCCATCGAAGCTTACGCTAAATTCCTAATGAATACGACTACAATAGGAATTGGGTGCGATCAAAACGCTTTAACCGATTCATACATAAGAGTGGCTAAAAAAATGAATGTAGACGGGTTAATTTTTACGCAATTATTTGGTTGCCACTCCATATCAAATTGCTACCAAATGCTGCGCGAAAAGATCAGAACCGAACTCGAGATTCCCACGACAATGATCACATTTAATAAAATCGGCGAGAATTTAGAACAAGTGAAGACGCGGCTTGGAGCTTTTATGGAAATGTTTTAAAGCTATTTTTAACTATGAGGATTAACTAAATTTTAGTTGTGATAATCCAACTTGAACCTAAGATTCTGCTGCGCTTGGCTTTACGCGATTTCAAAGTACGATAAATACGCAGAAACCTTTGAAATTGACG
>JAHQWX010000302.1 GCA_029856375.1 Promethearchaeia archaeon
CATCGTTTTTTCACACTTTCTTTATCAATATTGATTAGATTATATCTAGTATAAGATTATTAAGTAATTTAAATCTAGACTTCTTATTTAAAATTTTTAAAAATAATATATAACGCCTAAAAATTTTTAAGAAGAAAAAAAGGATTAATATAGATATGGAACAATCAGAAGGAAAAAAGGCTCAAATTGTCTCTACTTCTGGAGTTTTAAAAGATAAAGCGTCAATATTTGTGTTCATTGAATTCTTTTTCGCCGCATTAATATTGATTTTCTTGAATTTATGGTTTATACAATATCTAATATCCGGAGTCTGGTATATTTGGTTGGTAGTTCCGTTATCCATTTATGGATGTCTATATCTCTTCACATTTTCAGTAGCTTTTATTAGTTTTTTCCTTATTAAAATTGTGAATAGAATCTTTCCTCCACGCGAAGGCGAATTTGAGCGAAATAGCAAAGACTGGAAATTTTGGAGGTATAGATATTGGATAACGCTTCTTCCTTTATGGTGTGTAAGAGCGCTTCCATTGCCTTGGATGGATATCGCAATATATCGCCTTTTTGGAGTGAAATTAGGGAGAAATGTATGTATATACGATGGGTGGGTGGATTCAGAGTTTATATCTATTGGAGACCACACAATGACTTCACTCAACACCATGATTCACTCTCATTTAATTTATAACGATAAGCTAATAATTCGAAAAGTAGAAATTGGTAAAAATTGTATAATAGGCCCACAAACAGTTATTTCACCAGGAACAATTATAGAAGAAGAAGCAATACTGGGTGCAAACAGCGTTACTCTGGTCGGTCAAGTCTTAGAAGGCGGTAAAATACACATTGGAATTCCAGTCTCTAAAAGCTTTCCCATTTCTAGTATCGAGGAATCTGAAGAAAAATTATTGCGGCTTGGAAAAGAGAAATACGTAAAAAAGAAAGGAGATACTTCCAAGGAGGTGAAAAAAGAATGAGTGGACCAGCGAGCATGAAATTAGCTTCACCAACTCCTGTTGACGCTAAAATTAGAAAGAGATACCTTTTACTTTATCTGCTAATTATTTTCATAAGCTTCATTCCTTTAACGATATTCGAGTATTATTACTATCAATGGTTTTGGGTATCTAGCTTGTTCTGGCTGTTTTGGCTCCTCCTTCCTCTCAATATTCTTATAGCAATCTATCTGTTATTGTTTTGTTCTATAATTATCTCAAGGATCATTCTCTCAATCGTTAATCTGATACATAAACCTAAAGAAGGTATTTTTAAACGAGATATTGCCGATAAGGATTTTAAGTACTGGAACATCCGCAATCTGATTAAAAAATGGCCTATGTTCGTAGCTTTTACAAACCCGCTCCCGTGGTTAAAAAATCGTTTCGTTTTAAGATGTTTTGGTGTAAAAATTGGCAAACATTCTGCTTGTGATCAGGCATGGATATCGTCTGAATTCGTTTCAATAGGTAAAAATGTCATATGTGGGATTAGTAGCGCCATCTTGTCTTATGGTATTGAGCAAGATAAGTTTTATATTCAAAAGATAATCGTTGGAGATAACGTTTTAATGGGCTCCAAAGTTGTTCTAATGCCCGGTACTAAAATTGGGGAGAACACTAATGTATTTGCCCACACCTACACTTTATCTGGGCAGATATTGGAAGCCAATAGCAATTATAGGGGGCATCCCGCGAAATCCATTGAAGATTCTGAGTTGAAATAGCTGGTTTAAATTGAACATGTCTAATGTGGATTCAAAATTATTTAATTTGATATTAATTAGATACAACGAGATTTGGCTCAAGTCGAAAAAGGTTAAAAGTCGTTTGATCAAAACTCTTACTAAGAACATCGTATTTTCGTTGAATAAAAATCAAATTACTTTCCATAAGTACCAATTTTCCAAAGATTTTACGCGAATACTCTTCTTTCTTAAAAATGAAGATATTGAAAGAGCAGTTGAGGTTTTAAAAAATATTTTTGGGATTCATTCAGTAAGTCCAGGATTTCGAACATCATCTCAACTCGAAAATATAGCAAATAAGGCGTTAGAATTAGGGGAAGAAATCCTTGAACCAAACGATTCTTTTGCAATAAGAGCTAGAAGATCTGGCAAACACGATTTTTCGTCCCAAGATGTAGCTAACCAAGTTGGAAAAGCATTTTTAGATCGATTAACTGAATTGAACTTACAAGTAAATTTATCCAGTCCAAAGAAAAAGGTTTTCATAGAAGTTAGGGAAGATTTTACTTATTTATTTACGAAAAATATAAATTCTAACTGGGGGGGTCTCCCAATAGAAGAAAATAAACATATTTTAAGCATAAATATTGGAAGAACTACTGATATATTATCTACATTCTTGCTTATGAGGCGAGGCTGTAAAATTCATGGCGTCATATTCGATTTGTTGGAATCTACAGATATAAACAGATTGAGTTTAAGCATAGGTAAAGTGCTGAGCAAATATTATAATAGTAAATCCCTGATATTTCACATAATTGATTTTCACGCCATCCTTAAAGAAATTTTTAGCGATATCGTAGAAAAAGAATATTATTGTTCCCTTTGTAATATAATACGGTTCAAATTTATTTCTACCCTTTTGTCCGAAAGCGAACATCTTAAAAAATATTCAATTCGTGGGATAACAAGCGGAGCAAATTTAGCAAATATAGGATGCTGTCCTAATTCAATTGATTTAGATTTAATTTCCACAAGTACTAAATATTTTTCACCCCCGATTTTCACCCCCTGTATCGGTCTTAATTCGGAGGATATTTTTGAAAAACTGAAAAAGATTTCTCCCGAAATAGAAGAACGAAGTTATTGCCCATTCTGTCCAGAAAATCAAAAATATACTTATAAGTCGATAAAAAATCTCATCAAATCCATTAATTTAGAAGAGATAATAAAAAAGAGCCTAAAAGAAATCAAAACAATAAATGTCTTTCTTTAACTATTAATCGAAAGATATCGAATTTTCATTTCATAATGAAGAGGTTTAAAAGTCCTAAACAATTTTAACAGTTTAAGTATGGCTACTGTTAAACTTCATTTACTGAATGTATTTTATTTAAAAATCAAAGAGAATGTTCTCGATTACGAAGCAAAAAATATAAAGGAACTTATTTCTAATTTTGTATCTGAATATAAAGAAAAAATAGGAGAAGAATTCTTAAATAAAAAAAGGAATTTTCTTAGCAAACAAATCCTAATACTAGTAAATGGAAGAAATATAAAGTTCTTAAACGGAAAAAAGACCGATTTGAAAGATGGCGATAAGGTCTATATCTCGATTCCAGTTTCTGGTGGTTAAAACAAATTTATAAGAACTTTTATATATACGCTTGTGCAATATATTCATTACTAAAATAAAATTAGAAAAATTATTTTTCTCCTTTTGATTAACCATGCCACGAAAATCTATTAAGTTTTTAGGCTTAGATGATGCAGGTAAGACATCGATAATTCTCGCAATCAAAGAGAAATTTGGTTATATAGAAAAAGTAGAAAAACTAAAGCCTACTAAATT
>JAHQWX010000303.1 GCA_029856375.1 Promethearchaeia archaeon
TGCTTCCTCTCGATGAATTACATTCTGGGAAGCGCCCCAACCACAACAAGATTCCCTCTCTTGATAATCTGCTACCGAACCACCCAAACTTTCGATAAGGTCTTCTAATTTATGTTTTGGAGCTACAAAACTTTTATCATCAAGTTTATCAAATCTAAGATTTAGATAATGACATCCATAATGGACGGCACATTTCAGTCCTTTTAGAGTGAATTTCAATTTATCTGCAATATTTTCACGAATTAAATGAAGAAAGTCGAGAACATGAATGACTTTTAATTTAGGTCTGAAAAGAATTTCTTTATTAATTTCCTTTAAAATTTTCGTTGCTTTATCCTTAATTTCTTCAGTTCGTAAGAAATTTCGCCCTCTTAATAATGAATTATAACAGCCATTACAAGAAACGATAAGAATATCTGCGATTTCGTTCATTGATGCGATATTTCTCTCGTTAATTGCGGCGAATTGCGCTCTCGTGATCAAATTACGTTGGAGAAACGTACCAGAACAGCAAGATTGTTCTAAACTGGTTTTAACTTCAAAATTGAAATCCTCCAAAAGCTCTCTCAGGCAGTTCCTTATTCCTGGATAATAATATTCAAGACACGCTTTGAATAAACAGATCGCCTTATCTTTAAAAAAATCTAATGGATTATCTGGATTATCCCTTAGAATTTCGTTGGGATTTAAGAAAATTGGTTCTATTTCCTCCATTTTAGATAAATTCCTTTTTTATTCTTGCACTCCAATTTTTTTCTTACTGGCTTTTTGCAGGTATTTGATTCTCGCAAACTTGCAAATCTCCTGTATTTCCTTAATCCTTTCGGAAGTTAATTCAGATTCCTTCATCACAGTACCGTTATTAAGAAAATCTTTACACATATTGATGTATTTTTTTAATTGAGGTATTTTTTGTCCCTTTTTAAACGCTTCATTGCGTAATGCTAACATAAAAAGAGGTATGTTAATTCCTTCTTTAGGGCATAATTTCGAGCATTTATTACAAAGAAAACAATACCAGATGTCTTCTTCTTCTAAAATTGATTCATCTCCTGCAAGTACTCTTTGTACTATTTTTCTAATATTGAAATTTGATATTTTGCTTGCCGGACAATCGCCCACGCACTTTCCACAACTAATACATTGTAATAAATTCCTATTTTCGTTAACATCTTGAACGATTCTCTCGAAAAAATCCCATTTTTTGCTATTTTCTTCTGTATCGACCATAATGAATTATATCTTTTATGACGTCTAATTTTTGCTGTATCTCATTTATTCAAATAATAATTCCCATAAAAAAGTTCTTAGGTTTTAATTAATAAGATAATGGTACGATTTTATTTTTCAGATTTTAGGCACTTAATAAATACCATAAATTACAATTATTCTAAAGAATTAATTGTGGCTATTTTTTCTTTTAAGGTTAATCGTTTGAGCTCCAAAAACGGATTATTTAAAGATAATTGAAATGAGACGGTTAATTTCCCCGGACTCTTTGCAATAAGTGCAAAGTTCCATTCCAATTTAGTTTGTAAAGCCTTCTGATCTGGCTCGTTTAATAATTCAACTTCCGCCCTTCTTCTTGGTTTGATTTGTAAGTTAAGGTCCAAATTTTTAAAAATTACGTTGGAATAATTCACAATTTCAATTTTGAGGTGTAGCGCTTCGTTTATTTTAGCGTTCCAAGAATATGGGGTCTTACTTTTCAATTTAGAATTAATTTTAATTGTAAGTGCGAATTTCACAATAAACTTTTCAAGCGTGTTTTCTATGAGTCTTTTAACATTGTGTATTCCTTTTTGAAGCGTTTTTAAATTGTCCGCTTCCTTTAAATATTCAAAACTATCAAGGAGGTTGAAATCTAACAGATCAAAAAGCACTTCTAACGATTTTTTAAGCTCAAAATCCGGATGTTCGGATTTGAATTCGCTTAGAAAGGAAAAGTCCTCACTTAGAATGGAAAAACAAAAAAGTAAATAATTGTATTTTAAAAATTGAGCCATTTGGTTTTTTTCCACTTCTTGGAAGCGATTAAATTTTTGATTGAAAATTTTATGGTAAATATTACGGAGAACCTTTGTTATGCCTTTTGGGTCCAATTTTGCAGTGATATCCGGCGAATCCCTCCTTAATAAAAGTTCATAAAGCTCTAAAAAAAGAAATTTGAATTCCTCCATATCAGCAACGATTTTGTATTTCTTCAATAAAAAAATTACTGCAAAAATGTTATATAGGAAATTTTTTAGGTCCTTCTCGTTAAACACTGCAGTTTTAAAATGAGCAAGCTGTTTAATCGTTTCGACTTTCGGGGAAGCCTTTTCTAATAGTTTAAAAGCCTTTTCTAATTTCTCACCCTTTAAATGGGCGAAAATGAAGAGGTAACAGTAATCGTATTTTAACGCTTCGTCAATATTCGAGAACAACTTGCTGTTTTCTAAAAAATACAAAAAAAGTTCTCGATCAAAAATTACCTCCAGAATTGGATTTTTGTAATAACCTGCATCGATTTTTAAAAACTCTCTGTCCTTTTCAGTCCCAAACTTTCTAATATTTGGCTGTTTTATTCTGGTTTCAGCCTTAACTGACAAGGGATAAATTATATTTAATCCAAATAAATCGTTTAATGTCTGTTGCGCCTTGTTAAATTGCTCCTGAAATATCGAGGATATATCGCCAATTGTTAGCTTTGGAGGTTCCTTAGGCAGCTTATATTCCGTTATTGTACCATTTTTTATAGATTTTTGAAGTTTTGCAGTTTTTTCTAAGTTTTCTCCCATCATGAGCGTGCCATCTGACGCAAAAGAGTAAATCCTCAGAAAATCTTTATAATCTGCAACGATTATGAAATGAGCTCCTATTATTTGTTTAATAGAAAGCGATGGTAAAAGCCCTCGCTTAAAAACTGAACGACTTTTAACTCTTAGGATTTCTAAAGAAAGTGGTTTTTTTTCTTTATATTCCCTTTTTCCAAATTGAACTACTTGTTTCCGAACATTTCTTTGGCTCATTAGAAAAAATAAATTACTTTTTAATTTGATAGAAGTCCTCTACGAACTCAGGCTTGTCTTTATATTTCTCCTTTAACCATACCGTAGCTTTCTCTAGATTCTTAAAAAACACTGGGTTTACCCTGATTCCTGCCTTTTTCAGAGCGTCTCTTATATCTTCCTTCGATGGAGGGCACCCCATTATTGGTATGCATTCTTTTATTTTTGGATTGTCCTTATTTTTATTGCATTGACATTGTCCTACTAAGATTGTTTTGTTCATTCCTTCGGTAGGTTCTTCTTTTTTACCTAAAAGTACTTCGACTTTGTCGAATGGTTTTCCTTTCCACGCCCATTTTATTGCCATTAGCATAAATCCCGTGTAAAACGAGCAATAAGTGCAGAGCGAGGTATCGTATTTGTGGTATTTAATCCCCGTAATTCCTGCTTTCGCATAGGGAAGCGGTAAAGTATTATTATTCTCGTAGATGTAATCCCACTCGTGAGGAGACGCTAGTTCT
>JAHQWX010000304.1 GCA_029856375.1 Promethearchaeia archaeon
GTTTTCTTTTTATATATTTCCTTGTCTTTTTTTTCTAAGGTAAGAAGGTCCCCACCATAGCGTATTTTCTTTCCTTTATAATAGAGTTCGGATTTTTCTTCGCATATTTTGTTCCACTCCTCTAAGCCTAGCCTTTTAATCATTACTAGATTGTAGACTTTAGAGTTATGGGGGGCAAAAATTTCAAAGTTGACGATGGGCATCAACATTTCACAAGGAAACTCATTGCATTCGTAACAGAACTGATATCCCTTGCTCGTAACACATTCGTAGGTTTTGCAAGTAGGAAATTTGTGAATCTTTCCTTCGTGCGCGCGACACCCTTCGCAATTATAAAATTTAATCCCGGGACATCGTTTGCAATAGATTCCGCACGGAGCGTGCCATTTTAACGATTCATTCGTATTTTTCACTTAAAATTTCACCATTTTTATTGCTTTCTTATAGACATCAATTAATTTTTGAGAGACAATTCTCCACCTAAAATTCTGCTCTACCCGTTTTAAGCAATTATTTTTAATTCTTACATAAAAATTATTTTCTATTAATACTTTTTCCTTAAGAGTTGGAAGCGTAATGTCTTGGGCCATCGATTTTATTTTTTTTTGGTTAAAATTTTGATTAAATATTGACATTTGACATATTTCAGATGCCCTTAACATCGAAATTAACGCATTTGCTAATTCTATGGGATTTTCTTTTTCTACCAGAATTCCTGTTCCGTTTTCCAAATCTTGCGAAAGATCAACGATTGATTCTTGAAACCCTCCAACTCTGGTTGCGACAACGGGAATTTTTGAAGACATAGCTTCTAACGCAATAATACCAAAAGGTTCCCATCTCGAAGGACAACAATACACATCAGCGCAAATATGTGCGAGATTATAAATAGACATCGTTTTACCGAAAAGAATTCTCAAATTCTCTGGGTACTTCTTCATATATTCTGCATATGTGGTAATTTCATCTAGGGAATATTCGCTCGGCATGATAAGCATTAAAAATCGAGCCTCTGGGATTTTTTCGATTACGAGAGGGATGGATTCTAAAATAATGTCAAACCCTTTCTGCTGAGAAATCCTTCCAGAAGTTAAAATCAGTGGTCCATCCTCCTTAAATGATTTGACCTTGCGTTCTTCCATTATGGGATACTTTCCGTTTAAAGAATTAACTACATTTAATACAACCTCAGAAGTGATTATTGGCTCGTCTCGGGGGATTTTTTCAATCTTATGGGTCAATAGGAATTTTCTCATGTCCCACCGAGAGATGTTGGAATATTCTGAGACACCTATAAATTCTTTTAATTCGATTGAAAACTTATTTTTTATATTTTCCATAATTTCGTTATAATCCCAATCGCATCCATCCCATACGAACTCAGATTTTGAAGCGATTAACTCGTTTCCCAGTTTTGGTACGACCTCTGAAAGTAGATAAGACTTACTAACGGATATAATAATGTCAGCAATAAACGCACTTATCTTTTCGAGAGAAGGATTTATATGTTCGTTATTTCGGGCGAGTTCAAAAATTTCGTCAATTGACATTAATTGTCTTTTTTTAGACAACCATATAGGTAATGGAGTATCGTCAATACCACACGCTTTTAAGAAACGTTTATTTTTTCTGGGCCATGTGAGTAAATGAAATGTAATGACTGAAGGAACATCTAGATTATGTTTCAGTAATTCTTGTTTCATGGCAATATATGGTAAAAAGGGATGGTAATCGTGAATGTGCACGACATCGGGAAGTTTATCGCGATCGTTTTCGATTAAATATTGAGTATAGTGCCTTAATGCGAATGTGAATAACCCATATTTAGCGGCTAATGAAGTTGGGCTATAAACTTCGGGATCCTCCAGTGTTTTTTTCGAAATTTCGTCGTTACCAGCGATTAAAATTACATTATTTCCATTAATTTGCGTTTGATGGAGCGAAATAGCATATGTAGCTTCTGGAATGTGAATATCAAATTCGTAAGGAACAAAATTCCCCGTAAAATTTAGACCCATATCTGTTAAACTCGAATTTGATTTAAGTCTCTCCTTGGTACCATGGGAAGGGACGAAAACTGTGATGTCTAATTGATCTTTGAGCGATTTTGCTTGATTTGCCGGAACTTCTCCTAATCCACCGACTTTCACAACGCCAGCGTACTCGAAAGTGAATATCCAGACCTTTAGTTTCTTACTCATCACTCAAAGCTATTTCCAAATCCTTAAAATCAATAAATTATATGTTAAAGAATTATTCTTATATAAATCTTTAACCCTAATTTTAATTAAATTTTAGTCGGAATTTAAATTTGGTATTTTCATGGCTGATCGTGATATCGCTATAGAAAAGGAAATGAAAGAATTTATAAGCGCCATTTGCGAGGAAATTGGTCCTAGACCCCCCTGTAGCGAAGAAGAGAAACAAGGAGCCCAGTATTTTTGCGATAAAATTAGCGAGTATTGCGATGAAATTAATATAGAAAAATTTTATACTCACCCCTCAGAATATAAATTAGCGTTTAGGTTTCCAATGGTCCTGTACATTGTTTCAATTATCTTTTATTTGCCTTTTCCTTGGATAAGTTTAATTATTGAAGGAATTGCGCTTATTATCATATGGGGTACAATGGCATTGGCAAGGCAAACAGTAGCTAAAATTCTCCCTAAGAAGAGTTCTCAAAATGTAATTGGCAAAATTAAACCTAAGGAAGAGCCAAAGAATCTGCTTATTTTTGGTAGCCATATAGATGCCAACTGGGAGTTCCCTCTTAATCGAAAATTAGGATTCGCATTTGCTTTAATTTTTGCGTTAAACATTTTCCTAAATGTAATTATATTTGTAATGCTAATAATTAAAAATATACTAATTCTTCTGCAGTTAGAAGCGTTTTTTTTTGGTTTTTATTTTTTTATGCTTTGGATATTCGTTGCTGGAATTCCAATCGCGTTAGTTCAATTTTTATTCGTTATTTCAAATCGTCCCGTAATGGGCGCAAACGATAATCTTTCGGGAACAGCAGTTTGCTACGAACTCGCAAAGAACTTGTCAGACCCTAAAAACAAACCGAAATCGGTAGAGGTTTGGATAAATTCGTACGGTTGCGAGGAAATTGGATCAAAAGGAAGTAGAGCCTTCATTCTTTCGCATTACGACGAAATAAAAGATGCAAAAACAATAAATCTTGATATGATTGGCAATAAAGACGTTCCACTTCGAATAAGTACCTCTGAAATCATCGGATTAGTAAAAATGGATAAATATTTAGAAGATCTAATTAAAGAAGTTGCTCAGGATTTAGGTATTGAAGTAAAATCTGGTAATTCAATGGCCTATACTGATTCAATGAGTTTTGCGAGAAAGAATTTACCAGCTATATCATTAACTAGTTTTCCAAAATCTTCGAAAGAATTCTACTATCACACAAGAGACGATGTAATTGAAAACATGGATTTTAAAAATTTGGTTGATACTTATAAAATTTGCATGGAAATTATAAAAAAAA
>JAHQWX010000305.1 GCA_029856375.1 Promethearchaeia archaeon
TCTATGAATTAAATTTTAAATATTAACTTATTAAAAGTGACCTTAGAAATTTTCTTAACACCATGTTGACCTGGTGTGTAAAAACATCGAATTAAGCCTGCCTTTTCTAGACGTTTTATTTGAGCTGAGATGTTTGCTTCTGTCATTTCCAAATACTCAGCAATCTTTGAAACATCTATTTCTTCCGCTCTGACAAGACGCAAAATTTCTCGCCTAGTTGAGCTTGAGAGAGCTTTTGCTATAAGTTCGATTTCATTATCGTTAGAAATTAAAACATTTTGCTCTACATCCCCTTCAATACCTTTAAACTCAATCGTTTCAGTAAATTCCATTTTTTTTTACCCTATACTGATATTTTTTAATTATTACTCATTCTAATTAAGATATTTTGATAATTTAAAGGTTTTGCGACGAATCTAATGTCACCAAAAGTATTTAAAGAATACATTTATTTCAAATGTAATTAAAGAATACCTTTTTTTGTCGCGATTAGTTATTTATATAACTCAACATTTATATAAAAAGAAAGTATCGGACAATATCGATTTTATAGTTATAATTCCTAAGTTTGCGAACAGATTGCAATTTTTAACTTGATAATAAGGTATATTTTTATTCAAACGCCCTAAGCTCTCTATATTTTGAAATTCATTTTGATTAATTTGTCATAATTAAAATCAAAAGTTTCAAAAGATTCAAAAAATTACAAATCTTTTTATATGCTTAAAATTATTTATGAAGTATGTTGAAAAAAAATGCTAAACGAGTGCCAATAACCGTTAGAATTGACGAAGAATTGGAATCCGTTTTGAATTATGTCTCTGAAAATCTTTTATTTGATAAGCGTGGTAATATTATAAGAAATTATTTGAGATTAGCTGATGTTCTTGGTATCAGAAACGATGGTACCATAACGGGTTACAATAACCGGTTATTAATGGTGATGAAGCATGAAACACTTCAAAATATTTTAACAAGTGTCGATCCAGAGCTTCAAGCGTCGATTGGCGATAGTATGGCTTTATATATCAACGATATATGCAGAATAAAGGGAAATTCGGCGCTAGATTACAAGCTAGACTTGTCTAACAAAATGGGGTGGTTTAATCCAACAATTGATAGCGAATCGAATGTGTATATCCCATATGAATTTGGCCCAGAAGATTATGTAAAAGCTTTTTGTTATAGATTAAGGCACGAAAAAAGGATGGAAGCAAAATTTTTGAGCAATAGACTTACATCCGACAAAGCTAAAAGAGAAAATGAGAAGATATTTGGCAAAGGCGATAACGCAACAAGCGCCCATTACTCGTTTAAATTTATGCATCTAAGAGAAGAAGATTAATCGGGGAAAATTTCTTTTAAAAAGATACCCCGTAGACCCAAATATGGAACAATCACATTTTTTGGGCGAAAACGGATTTCGTAGTTAATTTCCATTAAGCAACGGTGAATTGTAAATAAATTAATGAGAAATTTTTTCATATTTGAGAGTTCTTCAGATTTGTAATATGACACCGTAATTAATTCAGATATTCTTTTTTGCCATCTTTCTCCAATCATCATTAGATTTTTAAGTAATTTAAAATCCTGTTCGCCAATATCATCATGTAAATGATTATTATACAAGGCCAATAAAATTTTTTTAGCTATTTGATTTGAGGGCTCCCAATAATGGGCTTTTATCGCATCAATCAAGGAAAAAATCTTAATATAATCCAGGGATCTAAGAAAAGAAGCGAGATCCTTTTCCACGGGATATTTTCTCTTTTGATCGACGAGTGGCAATTGTGGGTCTCCTTCAAAATCGGTAATTATATATTCAGAATCAGCGTAACCTTTACTAATTAGAATTTGAGCCATATGAAGGTCTTGATGTATTCTTTGAACTTTAACATCCTTTAATTTTAGAAAATAATCTTTATTATCTATTTTCGAAGATACGCCAACTATAGATTCAACTATTTCTTCACTTTTTATGATTTCTAAGTCTTTTAGAAAGTTAATACTGCTTATTATATCAGACAAAAGATCCTTTAATTGAGTGTATAAGTAGGTTTCAGTATCGTTATTAATCTTTTCCAATTTAAAATCGTAAGATTCCTCGTCTATCAAGCAATTGTGCATTTCTTTAAGGAATTTTCCAATTTTATCACTAGTTTGTATTGAATTATCGCAAAACTCTTTGAACTTAAATTCGAATTGATGATTCAGTTTTTCAGAGTTACCTTCAATTAGTTCCCCTAGATTAGTTCGGTAAAAATCTAATAAATCGTTCAAATCGTTCCAATAAATTAAACCTAAATCGCTCTCACTCTCTATGTAATTCATTATTGAAACGACTTCAATGGATTTAAAACTAATTATCCCTAGAATTTTCGGAACAGAGAGAAATTTATTTTTGTTTAGAGTTCTAATCGCTTCTATTTCAACATGAGGTATAAATTTCCTATAAGATTTAATTACAATATTTGATTGCCTAAGATTTAATTTTAAAACTCTATTAGTCGTATCAGCACTGCCTAATTCTTGAATATCAATTACATCTTCAATTTTAGAGAAATCCTTTAATTCATTGTTAATTAAATCGCAATTTATTTCCTTTGATTTATTGAATTCGCTATATTTATTAAATAGAACAGTCCAGAAATACGGAAAAAATTCAGCTTCAAAAATTGAAAAACCTGAAAATTCATTATTCAAATCCAACTTTAAAACCCTTTCTTGAATCAAGTCAAGATTTATCTTATTTTTAAGTGGATCGAGAGATTTTAATACGCATAACGGGAGAAAATAATCCTTTTTTTTGTCAGCAACTAAGCTAAACGCGCAAAAAAGTATCGTATAATCGATAGAAGGAATTTCTATTAAAAACTCGTTCGGAAAAAAGTAAAGAGCCTGCAGGTTAAGATCAAAATTTACGAGATTTTTCTCCCCAAACCACCTTCTATTTTTTAACCATTGCTTGAAAGCATCAGATTTTATTATCTCTGAGATGATTTCCTCACTAATTGTTAGTTTCATGGGATTACCGAATTTTATTGTTAAAGCGACAAGTTCTAGCTAATTTAATTCTTAGAATTTTGCTTTATTTTTTAAAATTTATATATTTAAATATTATTTACATTAAAAATGATCGCTCTACTTCCGCTCTAACATAGTTTTTAAAAAATGTCATAGCTGTCATAACCTTTTAAATGATATTACTAAAAAAAACGAATATAATACAATATATATAATATTCTAGTTAAGTTGCAAAAAGTCTATGACAGCTAGTACATTTTTTTCCTTTATTAGTAGCAAATCGATTTTGTAACCGAAAATAATATTCAAAAAAGTTCAAAACATTTGATTAAAGTTTTTTGGTTTAATTTATTCAACTCTTCACTTTTAATAAGCATCTTACTCACTCGATATACTCTTGTTTCTCAAGTAGGTTTTTAATTATTGACCGGTGACATTTTAAAGGA
>JAHQWX010000010.1 GCA_029856375.1 Promethearchaeia archaeon
CGAATCAGCTATTTTCGGATTGAAATTACTCGTGGGAATTGTTCCCGTTATTGGTGGTTTAGCAGGTTTATTAATTTTTAATTTTTTCCCTTTAAATAATCAAAAATTTCTAGAACAACAAGAAAAACTAAAAGAACTTCACGAAAAACGACTATTAGAGGTAGAAAAACCGAATGAAATTAAAGGATAAAGTCGCAATAATAACTGGAGCGGGTGCTGGTATAGGTGAAGCAACCGCAATATTATTTGCTAAGGAAGGTGCGAGAGTGTGTTGCAACGATCTATCTGAATCTGCACTAAAAGTAGTCGAGAACATAATAAAGGACGGTGGAGATGCACTTTTTGTCCAAGCAGATGTTTCTATCGAAGAGGAAGCTAAAAAAATCGTAGATAAAACGATTGAAGCGTATGGCAAAATTGATATTCTCTATAATAACGCGGGAATCGTACTTGGTGGCGCGATCGATACAATATCAACCAGAGACTGGGACCGAACTATGGAAGTGAATGTACGCGGGATTTACTTGGTATCAAAATATGCCATACCACACCTTAAAAAAACTCAAGGAGTCATCGTCAATAATTCCTCTTCAGTTGCGTTTAAAGGAGTTAAAGACAGAGCAGCATATACTGCATCAAAAGGAGCTGTGTTATCTATGACGAGAGCGATGGCTGCTGATTATGTCGAAGATAAAATCCGGGTTAACGCAATTTGTCCGGGAACAACAGATTCACCTTCTTTGGCTGAAAGAATTAAAAGTCGCGGTGGTAATTTCGAAGAAGTGAAACAACAATTTGTCGCTCGACAAAGAATGGGAAGGCTTGGAAAACCCGAGGAAATCGCTGAAGGAGTATTATTTCTAGCGTTAAACGAATTTTGTACTGGTGTAAGTCTGTTAGTCGATGGTGGAATGACTTTTTAAAATAATACAATTTCGGTAAAAAAAAGTAGAGAAAAAAGGTTATCTCGTAGTCCATCCGCCATCAAGGCGTAAGTCCGCTCCAGTCATATAAGACGCGTCGTCGGTTGCTAAATACAATATTCCTGTGGCGATTTCCTTTGGATCTGCCCATCGCCCCATCACGCCCTGAGCTTCGAATTCCTTTTTTATTTCGTCGTAAGGAATCCCTCTATCTTTCGCTTGTTTCCCGACATCGCTTTGAAGCATTGGCGTGTCGGTGGCTCCGGGACTCACGCTATTCACCCTAACGTTATAGGGAGCTAAGTCCAACGCTAATCCCCTCGTATAACCTAGAACGGCCGCTTTTGTGGAACAATAGTTTGCGTGTACTTCTTGACCAATATGTGCAGCTACTGATGCAAGCGTAATTATTGTCCCCGATTTCTGCTTCTTAAAATATGGAACGGCAAATTTGCAGGTATAATGAGTACCTTTTATGTTTACATTAATTAATAAATCGTAGTCCTCGTCTGGAAAAGTTTCTACATCGCCTACCCTTACAACTCCTGCGTTCACTATCAGAACATCGATTCTCCCGTGAGATTCTATGGTTTTATCGATCATATTTTTCACATCATCTGGTTTAGTCACATCGCATCTCATTATAATCGTTCTATTCTTTTCCTCGTCGCTCATTAAATCGTAAGTTTCTTGCAATCCATCCATATCTACATCAGATAACACTTGTATCGCACCTTCTTTGGCGAATAAGAGAGCAGTTGCTCTTCCAATACCTTTGGCCGCGCCAGTCAATACAGTTACTTTTTCTTTTACTCTCATTTTAAACCGCGTTTTTATTTTATAAAAATTCCTTTGTCAAGACTTGAAAGTCGTTCTAATCCAGAACTTGTAACTCTGTAACAATCTTCGACACCTACTAAACCTTGATTAGTGACGCTTTGCCACGCTTCAATGTCCAAAACCATGTTTTCCTCGAACAAGGTTTCAAAATCTTGCGTGAAGCCAAAAAAATGATTTTCTTCGCATTCTAATCCAATACCATGTGCTGTAATGATCATTCTACCCCTCTTAGAGAGAGACTTAAAGAGATTTTTAGCACCATCGTAAATATCGTTAGGATCAACGCCCGGCTTAATGTTATCAATGCAATATTCCTGCACTTTAATTATATTATCCATTACTTGTATTACTTTCTCGGATGGCTCGCCTATTACTGCTTCTCTGCTCACATCCGAAACGTAGCCTTTCCATACGGTTCCGATGTCAAATCTGGCTACATCCCCTGGTTTTGCTACTACGCCGATCCCTGGAGCTTCAGGATCGGAAGCCCCTATGTTCATTGTGAGATGGTCCCATCCTTCGGCTCCTTCGTCGATGATGGTTCTTCGCGCAATTTTTAGTAGTTCGATGTCAGATATTCCCTCCTCGTAAGCGTTAATCATGCTCATTATTGCTTTTTCCGAAATCCTAGTTGATTTCTTAATCCTAACAACTTCTTCTTCGCTCTTAACTAAACGCATTTCTAAAAATGCTTGGTCGGCGTCCACAAAATTGGCACTGGGAAATTTAGCCTTCAAGTACTCAGATTGATACCGGGGCATAAAAGTCTCAAGACCAATTGTTTTATCAGCTAATTCGAACTTATTGATTTTTTCTTCTAGAGACTTAAGCGCCATCTTTGGAGATATAATTCCTTCATAGTCTGTAACCCAAGAAAATTGTTTCACGCTAGCATATACCATCCAAATAAATAAACTCAACTCACCATCTCTTCTAACCATCGAAAAGTAGGGGTACTGATTATACAATCCGTATAATATGGGATTTGGAGCAACATGTAGAGTGGGAATTCCAGTTGTGTAGAAGACGTTCACAGGAGTCGAAGCAATTAATAAATCTATATCGTGTTTATTTAAGATTTCGCTTGCCCTTTTTTTACTATATCCAATCGGTTCCATTTGATTTCACACTAAAATTTATAATTTTATTAGTATAATTTGTTAAATATTTTTTATTTTACTTTATTATAATCATTATGGATTTTGTAAAGTATGGCATAATTGGTTGTGGGAGCGCTTGGAGCTTTCATAGCGTTGGATCTAAGAATAATCCAAAAATGAAGTTCGTCTCAGCTTTTGATGTTGACGAAAAACGGGTTAATAGAGCCGCTAAACGATTGAAGATGACGCCTTTTACGAACTTAAAAGATTTTTTAAATAGCGACATCGATGCTGTGCTTATAATGGTTCCGCATTTTTTGCACGAAGAAATGGTGATTGCCGCAGCGAAGGCCGGGAAGCATGTGCTCTGCGAAAAACCCATGGCAACAACTCTTGAAGGTTGCGATCAAATGATAACTGCTACTAAAAATGCCGGAGTCAAATTCATGATCGCGGAAAACCATCGTTTTCTACCAGCACATCAATATATTTACAATGCAGTTCAAAATGGATTAATCGGTGATGTTTTTCTGGTTAGGGCTTATGAAGGAGTTAACGAAATTTCGGGATTAATGAAAGGAGGGTTTTGGAAGGGGCATCCAATAAAAGCTGGTGGAGGAACGCTAATGGATATGGGAGCTCATAAATTCGCTACTATGAATTGGATATTAAACGACGAACCAGAAAGCGCAAACGCGTGGTTAACTAAACAATGTACTAATTTGGACGAAAAAGCTGAAGATAACGCGCTTATGCACCTTAAATACAGGAAAGGAGCAATTGCTGAAGTTGTAGTAAGTTTCTCCGTAATATCTCCACCAACTAACACTTTAGAAATATACGGAACCGAAGGCTCGATAATCGAGAATCACGAGTGGGACAATCCCGTCAAAATATTCTCTTCGCACGAGAGTATGGGAGCGAATAGAGGGGCTTGGTATGTCCCAATTGACATCGAACATGGTCCATTTCCAAAATACTACGAAATTTCTGCAAGAATTGAAGATGATTATTTTACTAACTGCATCTTAGAAGATAAAGAACCCGAATTTACACCAGAACATGCAAAGGATGCCATTGCATCGGTTTTATTGGGATATTTATCAGCTAAATTAGGACGAACCGCAAACTACAATGAGTTGATGGAGATCTATCGTAATAAAGGTACCAAAACAATTTTGCTAGACCTAGAAAAATTCGTTCAATGCAATTGTTGTCCATGAAATTGCAGATAATTGGGACTAACTCTTTCTGTATATAACATAACTTTTTATTTGCTTAGGTTGAATTCAAATATTACAAAAGAAATAAGATAAGAAGTGTTAGGAAAAGTTGGATCCATCAACCTATTGGATAGGGGTAATTTTGGCAATTACTTCAGGAGTGGTTAACAATTTTGGTACCGTATTGATGAAAATCGTTATTAATAAACATCGCGACGACGAAGAATTTACGAAAAATTTGATAAAATCACCTCTTTGGCTCACTGGAATACTTATGCAATATATTGTTGGTACTGCTTTTTTTATGATAGCTCAAGTGTATATAGGTCCTGCGCTAATTCCGGGTCTTATGGCGGGAGGTTTAATCGTTTTAGCGATTGCTTCAGTAAAAATCGTTGGAGAATCTTTAAAAACTCCTGAAATAGTTGGCATTTTTATAATGATACTCGGAGTTACCTTGTTGGGTTTGAGCGAATTGTCAATCGAAACGGACGATGTTAATTTTGTCGAATCATTCTTTATTATTAGAACAGCAATTTATTCAGTGTCTTTATTTGTTATATGCGTAATATCTGTTCAATTTCAAAAAAATTCTGGAAAATTTAACGGTATATTATTAGCGCTTGCGTCGGGGTATATGCTTTCGCTTTCAAATTTTTGGATTTACCCATTAATAGGAGTAATTGGAAATATTTTTGGAGGAAGCTTCGTTTGGGGAGAATTAATAGTGTTCATTGTTGCGTGTGTAATATTAATTTTAACAAATTTGTGGGCCATTAAATATACAAACGACGCGTTAAAATTCGGTCAAGCTAGCAACCTTATCCCAATTCAACAAGTCCCTATTCAAATCACCCCCATGTTGATATATTATTTAGTTTTTCTCTTACTCGCACCCAGCGTTCTCTCAATCTTTTTTTCAATAATAGCAGTAGCATTAATCATATGGAGTTCATTCTTGTTGGGTAAGCGACAAGCACAGTTAGAAGAAATAACTACGGATAAAATTAATATTGTTGATGAAAGCTAGAAAAATCATTCAATTATGCACTTTTTCTCTGATGATATTATAGCTTTTTATTTAGAAAAGTTGAATTTTGATAATAACTATAATTTTTAAAAATTAGGAGTATGAATAATTTGGCGGATCCTTCATCTTATTTACTTGGAATTGTTTTAGCGATGTTATCGGGACTATCTAATAGTTTTGGTACCGTATTACAAAAGAAAATCGTAAACGAGCATCGCGATGACGAGGAGTTTATGAAAAATTTGGTAAAAAATCCAACATGGTTAGTGGGGATGATCATGCAAATGGCAATTGGTTCCATTTTTTTTATGACTGCTCAAGTTTTCATCGGTCCGGCACTCATTCCTGGCCTAATGTCCGTAGGTCTGATCATTTTGGCCTTAGGCTCGGTTAAAATTGTTGGAGAATCGTTAAAAAGTACAGATATTGTTGGGATCGCCTTAATGATCTTGGGTACAACGCTACTAGGATTTAGCGAATTATCAATAGAAATAGCAGAACATAATTTAGTTGAGATTAATTTCGTGATAAGGATGACTATTTTTACAGCAATTTTACTCGTCTCCGCTTTAGCGTGTATCTTTCTTCAAAAGAGAGTTGAAAAATTTCAAGCAATATTTTTTGCTATTGCATCTGGTTTTATGTTTTCTCTTACAAACTTTTGGATAAGTCCATTAATGGGAGTAATAGCGCAAGTTTTTGGAGGAGTCGCGAGTTGGGGCGAACTAATAATATTTATTTGTTCCAGCGTGATATTAGTTCTAGCGTATATGTGGGGAATAAAATGGATCCAAGACGCTTTTAAATATGGTCAAGCAAGTAATCTTATCCCAATACAACAAGTTCCCATACAAATTACTCCAATATTCGTATACTTTGTTATATTTTTATTGGCAGCTCCGTACGCACATTCATTTCTCTATATGTTTTTTGGCGTTGGGTTAATTATTAGTAGCTCCTTCTTATTAGCGAAGAGACAAGCTCAATTAGAAGAGATAACTAAGGACTAAGCTTAGATTATTTAATCTTTTTAAATAAATTGGATTTTTTTGGAGTTTATTTCATTGGTAATTATGAATCTTTTTATTGAATAAAGTTGAATTCAAGTATTAATAAATAGACAACTAAATTAGTGATAAGAAATTTTAGATCCGTTAGCCTATTGGATAGGAGTTATTTTAGCAATTATTGGAGGAATTACATCAAATTTTGGTACAATTTTGCAAAAAATCGTAATAAATAAACATCGCAATGATGAAGTATTTATGAAAAATTTAATAAAATCTCCTTTATGGCTATCAGGACTAATTTTGTCACTTGGTATTAGCGCAATTTTTGTTATGTCAGCGCAGGTATTTATCGGTCCAGCGCTCGTCCCTGGTCTTATGGCTGGAGGTTTAATCGTCCTAGCGATAGGTTCAGTCAAAATTGTTGGAGAATCTTTAAAAATCTCCGAAATAATTGGTATCTTAATTTTAATATTAGGAATTGCATTATTAGGTATTTCTGAACTATCAATAGATTTAATTGAATTTAATTTGGTTGATACTGTTTTTATTGTGAGAACAGTAATTTTTACGGCAAGTTTATGGATATTGGCACTATTATTCATACATATTCAAAAAAATTCTGAAAGATTTAGAAGTATCTTGTTTGCCATTGCGTCTGGTTACATGTTTGCTCTTTCGAGCGTTTGGATTGGACTTTTAATGGGCGTAATTGGTGGTGTCTTTGGAGGAAGTGCTGTATGGGGAGAATTAATTCTCTTTATCGTTGCTAGCATTATATTGGTGGTATCTAATATGTGGGGAGTGAAATGGATTCAAGACGCTTTAAAATATGGGCAAGCAAGTAATCTTATTCCGATTCAACAGGTTCCTATTCAAATAACACCCATGATCGCTTATTATTTAGTTTTTCTTTTAATACCCCCGAGCATCTTTTCGATCTTTTTTTCAATTATTGGAGTGGCTCTTATTATATGGAGCTCTTTTCTATTAGGGCAAAGACAAGCAGAACTGGAAAAAATAAGAAAAGAAGAAATTTAAGAAGTTCTTATTCACCATTTCATTTTTTTATAATTCATTTGAGTGACTTCGAGCAATCCGTTTAAAACGGATTTGGTTCCTTTTGATTTGTATATTTCCACTAACTCGTCCATATGTGTAATGGAACCTCTTTTCGCCGATAAATAAGAGAGTAAAACAACTGCCACTCCTGCCCTTGCTTGCTCGGGAGCGAATTCTGGAGTTTTATCGTTTAAAATACAGTTAGCAAAATATGAATCTTCCTCGCGAGCAGCAATAGTATAGTATTGAGGGTATGGTCCATGATCTACTTCTATACTGTAGAACTCACCTTTAACTTTAGCTTCGTCATGAGACGAGAAAACTTGTATTGGCTTTTCCCAAGCGTGGTCCTCAAGAATAGTTCCCTTAGTTCCGTGTAATTCCGTTCTATTGGTTAGTGGATGTACAGTTACTGAAGAAAGATCCACTGTTACCATCGCACCGCTTTTAAACCGTAAAAGTATGATTGCGTTGTCTTCTCCTTTGGTTGGAGGACTATCTAAGGCTTTTCCAAGCCAGCATTGTGCGGAATCAACTTCGCCCAAAAGCCAAGTTAACATCGTAAATTTATGCACGCCCTGATCTGCAACGACGCCTCCACCACCCTTGTCGTAAGTAAAATTCCACCGATTCGGATTTAAAAACTCATCAGCGGGACAAAAAGCACCTTCGTATGTTCGACCGAGGAATACATCTCCAATAATTCCATTATCTAACATATCCTTAATTGTTACATGAGCGGGAAGGAATCGATGGTTCTCGGCGATCATGAATTTGACTCCCGCCTTATTAGTGGCTGCAATCATCTCGTCGCATTCTTCCAATGTAGTTGCCATAGGTTTTTCGCAAAGAACATGTTTTCCCGCTTCGGCAGCAGCAACAACAATGTCTTTGTGAAGAAAATGAGGGACTAAAACGAGCACCGCATCAATGTCACTATTAAGTAAATCGTCCAATTTCGAAAAACCTTCGCATTTCTGAAACTTAACAGCTCTTTTTAAATTCTTTTCGTCTACATCGTGTGCAGCAGTGAATTTCAATTGCGGAACATTTTTGCACCCCAATCTGTGAAAATTCCAAGCGCCTCCACATCCTATTACTCCAAATTTTACATAATCCATAAAATCAACTTTAAATTAATTGTGGTTTCAATACTTAACTATTGTGCTAGTTATATTTAGAGGTTATCACCTAGCAATATTTTTTATTAAAAAAAATATAAATGAGAATTTCTCATTTTTTATAATTAAATTAAATTGTTGAGGTCAAAAGGAAAATGAAACCCGATTTGCATTTAGTTTTTTCTTATTTTGATGCTCAAAAGGGCCCCGATATTCTCGTCTCCCTTCCAGAAACGATTCCAGAGAAGCTTCGCTCCACAATAAAGAAAATTTTTGATCTTGAGTTTGAGAATCCATTTTTTGAATATACTCTTTCTGAGGAGGATCTCAAAATCACTAATTTCAATTTCGAAATTCCATCACCGTGGGCAAGAGGATATAACGAAATGGTGATGCTTTCTGTAATTACTGAAAGGGATATAAAAAACGAGCACTTCTATGGTTTAATAGAGGAGATCTCCAAAAAGATAAAATCAATCGTAAATATATATAAATCCTTTTATATCGATAATACCATTTCTAAGAAAGATGCTGAAGTTGATCAAAAATATTTTGAATTAAGAGAGGTTTTTTCTGAATATCGCAACATGCTCCTTAATAAGGTTAAAGAACTTAAGATTATGGAACTCGTATCTTCGAAGAAACTCACTCTTAGTGGAGCCTATAAAGTCTTTGGATCTATTTTAATAGATATAATAGCAGCACTATTACAATTTAAATCTATCGTTCTATGTGGAGATGCAGATTCCTCAAATGCTCTTTTCGCTCTTTTAAAGAGAATATTTCTTGAAATATACCCAATTGAGGAGATTATCGAAATTCAAAAAGATTATACCGAAAACGATTCCAATCCGCTTGTTATTAATACCGGATTAGGAATAGTTGAGAGTGGTGAGATTTCTAAAGAAGCTCATACTGCACTAAATAGATACTTACAAGAAGCAGATAAAACAGGAGATAACGATGCTGCTATTATTTATATACGTCAGAAGTTATCAATACTACTAAAAACTGCTGATGTGTTGGAGAAGGTTTTGAGGGAAAGAAAATCTGTAAAACGAGTTATTAAAGAGATTAAATCACATTTAAAAATTAAAACTAAAGTAGACGAACTTTACGCTGTAACCCTCATTCTAATGGCAAGAGGGAAGAAAGAAATAGCAGATAGAATCGTTTTGAGCAAATTAGATAAATTTTAAGAAAAATATTTAATCTTTATTCCTTGGCTAGCAGTGCTCCGCCGACGCTTAAGAGCGTTACAGATATAGTCCTAATAATATAAAATATCGGTTTTAATTCGGTAATTGGCCAAATAAAGAGAATAATAGCGTATATGATAAACGAGAGCCCAATCAACAATCCCCAAGTACTTCCCGAAATTCTGAAATGCCTAACAAATATGATGCCGATAAAAACCGAAACAGGAATAAGGATTTCGACTACCCACCAGCTCATGTTCAATAGCTGGGTATGAGTGACTGGATTTATAAATGCGAGAGGATTCTCATCTGGGAGAATAAAAGCGAATAATGCGCTCCCACCCACATAAAGAATGAAAAATATTCCAGTGATTACTTCTCGCAATAACGATTTTTCGGTGAAAAACGGAAAAGTAGAGTATAAGATTAGTCCAGTGGTGCCCGCGCCTGCTAAATTTACGTAAATCCACATAGATACTAAATAAGACGGGTCGCTTGAAGGTAATTCAATATTTGTAATCGCACCTACTATGGTATGACCAATTCCGTATAAAATGAAAGCAACGCCCCAAATAAAACGGTTAGATTTATGCTCTTTAAGATATAATACGAGAAAAATTAACGCAGCTAAATATGAAAATATCGCGGAAATTATTGATGTAGCAAAAAGAATTAAATCAACCATTGTTTAATACCACAGATTACTTTCGTTATAATATGCTCTTTGATCATAATGATATTTAAACATATAAGTGCCATTATAACTCAGAAAAAGGTGTAATAATAATGGGAATAAAAGTAGAGAAAACAAATTCTATAACAACTATTATTATTGACAATCCAGAAGTGAAGAACGCAATAGATCGGGAAAGTGCAGAAGCGCTTGCCGATGCGTTTCGAGAATTTGAGCGAGACACGAATGCGAGAGTTGCAGTATTGTGGGGATCGAATGGAGTTTTTTGTTCTGGAGCTAATTTAAAAGCTGTAGCAGAAGGAAATCATAATCGAATCGAGAAAACTGGAGATGGACCGATGGGGCCGACAAGAATGGTCTTATCAAAACCAGTGATTGCTGCAGTAGCAGGATACGCGGTAGCAGGCGGGCTCGAACTTGCGCTTTGGTGCGATTTGCGAGTTGTCGAGAGAGATGCCGTATTCGGAGTGTTTTGCCGAAGAGTTGGCGTTCCATTAATCGATGGCGGCACCGTGCGCTTGCCTAGGTTAATTGGCGTAAGCCACGCAATAGATATGATTCTCACCGGACGCTCTGTTGGTGCAGAAGAAGCGTACAGAATGGGGCTTGCTAATCGAATCGTTGATGTGGGCAAATCGAGAGAAGAAGCTGAAAGCATAGCTCAGCAACTAGCCAAATTTCCCCAAACTTGCTTACGAGAGGATCGACTTTCGACTTACGAGCAAGTTGGATTGAACTTAAAAGACGCTATGGCTAACGAGTTCGAGCATGGATTAAAAACTCTCGCAAGCGGAGAATTCATAAAAGGATCAAAAGAATTTGTAGAAGGAAAAGGAAAACATGGAGAATTTTTTTGATTAATTTCTCATTCCAACATTAGTCGCGTAAATTGCTCGGGAGGGCAACCTTCCTCTTTCATTACTTCGATCATTTTCTCGATCATTTTCTTTTCCAATTCAGTACCTTCGGGCGTTCCTGCGAGATTATTTTGAAAGTTAGGATCTTTTTTCCTATCAAATAAATAATGCTGATCCGTTGTTTTCGACATGCCAAAAATGCCGGCTCCAATAGCTGATGGTATTGGAATTTTCCATTGAGGTAATTTCACACCCGGAATAAAATATCCCGATTCTGCTTTTTTTATGAATCTACTTACCAACGCTTCGGCAGCTTCGTATTTTATATTTACGCCAAGTAAATCTCCGTATCCCGCAATCGTAGATGGAGAAACAAGCCGCGGGATTTCACAAGAGTAAAGATTGAGCGGTCCCTTTGGATTAAATCCGCGAATATATGTAGCGTCCCAAGTAGTTAAATTTACACCAGCGCCATAAATGCCATAAAGTATGTGGTCTCTTATCGAATTAACCTCTCCTTTAAGCACAGGAATTAACGATTTTCCGTGGGGCGAGAGACTTTCAGTAATTTCTGCTCCTAAAGCGTCTAATATCGTTGCCCGAAGGTCAGTTATACACGAAAAAGTCGAATTGATTCTTTTCCCACCCTCAATTTCGGGATGGTAAATAATTAATGGGATATTTGCTACATCCTCGAAAAGAGGATGACCCTTTGCGTATTGTTTAACGATTTTTCCAGGCTCTGCAAGAGTATGACCGTGATCTGATGTAAGAATAACCATAGTGTTCTCCCAGAGGTTGTACTCGTCCATCTTTTCAAAAACTTTCCCCAGCCACCGATCTACCATTGTTACCTTTCCTTTGTATTGGTCCCTAACGAATTGTAATTCTTCTTCAGATGCTGTCTTCATAAATTCTTCAAACATCTTCTTATTTTGGTATGGTGGCCAACAAGTGAAGCCCTCGTTGTAAGGACCATACATAGAACGATAGGGTTCGGGAATGAAAAAAGGCTCGTGTGGATCAAAAGATTCGATGTGAAGAAAGAACTTTTCGTGAGTGTGGTTCTTATCTAACCAATCACAGGCAGCTTGCATAACTTTTGGACCGTGAAAGTCTTCTTCCCGCTCATAATGTTTTACATTTTGATAATAGCGAACATTAACATGCTCAGGTGGTCTCCATTTAAGATAAGCTTTAACCCACCGGGGAAAATCCTTAGGATCTTCAAGTGGTTCGCTGGTCGCTACATCAAACTCGTGGCCCCGAATGAGATTTGTGCAGGAGTAATTCTCATGATACCCGTGAATTCCAGTTCCTGGCTCCCAATAATGGTAATGGTCGGTTACAAGAGCGGTGACGGCGCCTAAAGATTGCGCTTCAATAGGCAAAGGTCGGTCAAATGGTTCTAAAGAACCCCAGAACTTCCATAAAAACTCGTTTTTTCTCCCGCTAAACAACTCCCTTCTAGCCGGCATGCATGGAGCAGATGCAATGAAATGATTTTCAAAGATTACACCCTTCTCAGCAAGCCGTTGCATGCTCTTTGTCTCAACTTCTTCGTTGCCATATGGTTCTATATACGATTTATTAAGGCTATCGAGAAGGATAAAAATAACATTCATGATTTATTAATTGGTTTTGAAGATATTAAAGGCTTTAAGTTATAGAAAATCAAAAAAAAATGAGTTTTTAATATAATAATTATTTTATTTTGCTTTTTTGAAAAGATAAGGAAATGGTATCGCGATTAGATCCCCTACGACATATACTGCAAAAAAAGCAATCATAAATATTCCGTAGAATTCCAAAGTACCCGTAATTACGAGGGGTAGAATAACACCAATATACCATACTACTTTGTAGGTTAATTGTAACATTAGAACTGGTAAAAATTTAAGCGGAGAACGTAAGCCTAAAATGGATGAAATCGCGAATCCAACTAAGATACTGCCTATAAATCCTAAAATGATCGGATCTTGCGTAGGCATACCTAACAACGATACATATAGATCGGGAGCTATGAGAATACAAAACCCCGCTATTCCCGTAGTAAGAATAGTATAAATATACATAAATTTTAACAAACTGTAGCGAATTTTAACTTCTTCAGACATTGATTTTCACATTAACCAGAGTAAAATATTTCATAATAAATTTAGTGTAAAGTATTAAAAATATTGACGATCGAACTACGAATTAATCATCGATTTCTTTTTTAAGTGCGCTTTGGTAATACCAGTCTTTGAGCTCGTCTATGTAGCTCTTTTCGGTCTCAAGAGGAAGATCTCCCTTTGCGTCGTCTTCAATTTTTTTGAATAACTCTTCGCAAATATCGGGATTATCGGATGCAATATTTTCATTCCATCCCGGATCCTTAGAAAGATCGAACAGTTTTTGCCGAGATTTATCGTTTGATGTGATTAATGCGTACTTATCGTCCTTATACACGGTGCAAAGGTTCATACCACAAGTAATATAATCGCGATTTTCTAATTCGTGGTCTTCCTCGTAAATAAATCCAGAAAGATCCAAGCCATCAAAGATTTCGGGTTTTTCTTTCCCAAAAAACCCAAAAATTGTTGGTAGAATGTCGTGATTATAAATATAAGGTTTTCTTATTCTTTTAGGACCGTTAATTCCTCCAGGAGGTTTAATTATAAATGGAAGATCGATTAATTCGGGATACATAAACATAGGAATCTTCCCTGTTGCGTTATGTTCTCCGATTACATGCCCATGATCGCTAATGAATATAATCAAAGAATCGTCGTAGAATTCCAACTCCTTTAATCTATTAAGAAAAAAGCCAAACCAGTCGTCGCACATAGAAACTTCTCCAGCATAACAGGCTCTCATGCTTTTTAGCTCGTCCTCGGAAAGATAATCTATTGATTCGTTGTAAATGGGATGAATAATTTTATTTCCTGTGTAGTTTTTATCGGCATATAAGTCGTAATACCTTTGCGGAGGATCCCACGGCTCGTGTGGGTCGAATTCGTCGATAAGACAAAATGTATTACTAATTCTTTTCGTGTTTTCCGCAAATTTTATTGCCTTTTTAAAAGTCTTTGCGGGAAAATATTCTTCTTCCGTTTTTCTATCATGGATGTTTCTAAAATATTGTTCTAAAAGCAATTTTTGCAGTTGAACGGCACCCCGATGAACTTTAGTCTTAACGAGATGATTTCTAATGATTCGATCGAACGCGCTTTTTCGCATCCTTACTCGCGCTCTATATTTATCAAATTCGTGACCTCGTATATAATGCCACTCGTCGAATCCTAAATGAAAATTCATGTTTGGCTTAAATTGATGATATGTACTGGTAACGAAAGATGTAACATAGCCATTCCTTTTCATGTATTCTGCAATCTGAATATGATTCG
>JAHQWX010000306.1 GCA_029856375.1 Promethearchaeia archaeon
ATTAAAGATAAAACGTGAGCCCAATGGTGCTGAATTTGGAACAATTGAGCGCCAAATTTCTCAGAAAGCTCTTGTGCGTATTTTGTTGTCTGAAAAGCTGGGTGTAAATCGCAAGCAATGAATTCAATTTCTTTGTCTTCTATTTGTAATAGATTTTTTATATTCATTAACGCCTCGTGAAGGAATTCGTAGGTTTCGAGACTTTTTATGTGGCCGATATGCTGCGTTGGAAAAATTCTATTGCGCCTTAAAACAGCGCCAGTTGCGTTAATCTCTGGGCCCGTAGCTAAGGCGCCTGGAACATCAACATCGAATGGTAACGGTAAATATTCTGGTACATATCCTCGAGATCGGCGTATGAGTTTAACTTTATCGCCGTGGATCCTCAATACGCTATCGTCGCACCTCTGATATATCGTTCTATTGTGCAAAAGAAAGAAGTCAGCAAGGTCTTTCAATTGGCCAAAAATATCTTCGTTTTTAATACCCATAGGAAAGTTTGATACATTTCCACTGGTGTAAATTAAAGGCTTTTGCCCAATAAAATCAAATAATAAGTGATGTATTCCCGCGTAAGGTAGCATAACTCCAACAGAACTTAATCCAGGAGCCACTTCCTTAGAAATGTATGAGTCGCTAAATCCATTTTTTCGTTCGAGAATTACAATTGGTCTTCTGAAAGAAGTTAATAAATCTCTCTCTTTTTCAGAAACGCTTAATATTTCCTCAACAGTTTCAGGATTTGGGACCATTATTGCAAAGGGCTTAAATTTTCGGTCTCTTTTTCTCTCCCTTAATTTCTTTACAATCTTCTCGTCGTCAGCCAAACAGACTAAATGAACTCCTCCAATTCCCTTTACTGCTGCAACTTCACCGTTATGAATTCTCTTTGCTGTAAATTCTAAAATTTCTCTGATAGAACTCGTCTTAATTACATTTTTTGATTTATCGAATAATTTATAGTGCGGTCCGCACACCGAACAGGCATATGTTTGAGCATGAAACCGACGATTCTCAAAATTTTCGTATTCGTGAATGCACGAAGGATTGCCTACTTTACAGAAAGGAAACTCAATCATAGTACTTCTTTCTCTGTCGTATGGTAAGGTAGTGACTGTTGTATATCGAGGTCCACAAACGGCACACGCTACAAATGGATACAGGTAATATTTCTCTTTGTTCTTATCTCGTAAATCTTTTACGCAATCCTCGCAAATTGCTATATCTGGGGGTAATGTGAGGCTTATTCCCCGACCTTTTTCGCTTTTTCGAATTTCTAGTTTTGAAAAACTCTCTCCAAGTTTGATTTCATTTGTCGAGATAGATTCAATATAGGAAATTTTCGGTTTTTTTTCTCTAACATCTTCAATAAAACCATCTAATTTACTTTTTTCTCCTTCGAGAACTAATCGAACTCCCGCATTTCCTCTGTTTAAAATATATCCTTTTAATCTATACTCTCGAGCTAAATTAAATAGAAACGGTCTGAAGCCAACTCCTTGGACTATACCCGTGATATTGATTTCAAGCTGTATATTTTTCACTCATTGTGATTCAGTAAAGGTCTAATTTTATACTTATAAAGAATTAAATTAATATTTATTCTCTATCTAATATTACTCATGGAAACTGACGCAAAAGGCTCAAAAATTATCCGCTTGGCTCACGGTGCTGGTGGTTCTCTTCAATCCGAATTAATTGATTTTATTGTTAAAGATATTGCGCACAAAAATGTTAATAATGGCGTTGGTGTAAAAGAATTAGATGACGGTGCTACTATTCCCTTACAGCAAATTAATAAAGAGATTGTAATTACTGCTGACGGTCACACGGTTTTTCCCCTATTTTTTCCCGGGGGTGACCTCGGGAAATTAAGTATCTGTGGGACAGTCAACGATTTATTGATGATGGGTGCGGAACCGCTAGCTTTAACCTCTATCTATATAATCGAAGAAGGTTTCGATTTTGATACCTTGGGAAAAATTGTCAATTCTTTTAATCGTACTGCTAAAGAAGCAAACATAGCAATAATCGCAGGTGACACTAAAGTAATGCCTAAAGGAACGCTTAACGATGTAATCATTGCAACTACAGGAATCGGCATAAAGGATGAGAATATAAAGATTTTAGACAATAACTTAAAAGTTGGAGACAAAATAATTATTACCGGGACCATTGGAGATCACGGTGCGGCTTTAATGGCAAGTAGAGAGGGGTTAAATTTAACAACAGATTTAAAGTCGGATATTGCGTTTTTGAAAGAAATTCACGCCACTATTGAGGATAATATTAGAAATAATCACATTCATGCGATGAAAGATCCAACTAGAGGGGGGATTGCAAGTGCTTTAAACGAATGGAGCGTAAAGTCGAATGTGAGCGTATGGCTTGACGAAAAAAGCATTCCTATTAAAGACGAAGTTAATGCAGTATGCGATATTTTGGGATTAGATGTTTTCCAAATAGCGTGTGAGGGAAAAGCTCTTATGGCAGTTGATTCGAATTACGCAGATGAAATATTAGCAAAAATCAAAAGCACAAACTTAGGAAAAGAGGCACAGATAATTGGTGAGACTAAGTCAGAAAATCCTAAAAAGGTTTTTTTGAAAACGGTTATTGGAGGCACTAGATTTGTAGATATGCCTTTGGGCGAATCAATTCCTCGAATATGTTAAACCTAAAATAAAAATCTATTATTTATTATGCAAGTTCCAGGTACTGAAGGATTTCGAGATGAGCAGATCTCCGAAAAGATCGCGAGAGCAATTACTAAGATAGTTAACTCTATAAATAGAAAAATAAAAATCATGCATGTGTGCGGCACACACGAAAACACGATCTCAAAATATGGAATCCGTTCTATATTACCCAAGGAGCTTGAAATTGTTTCGGGGCCTGGATGCCCTGTGTGCGTGTGCCCCGCAGCAGATATAGACAAAGCGATTGAGATAGGAAAAAGGGAAGACACAATTATCGCAACATTCGGCGATATGTTAAGAGTTCCTGCAAGTAACATCTCTCTTTCTGAATTAAAAGCACAAGGAGCAGATGTTCGAATCGTTTATGGACCAAACGATGCAGTGAATATTGCAAAAGCTAATTCGGATAAAGAGGTAATATTTTTTGCCATAGGTTTTGAAACAACCGTTCCCTTGATTGGATTCGAAATTTTTAGTAATCCGCCATCGAATTTTTCTGTAATTTGTGCACACAAATTAATTCCTGCTTCTCTGGAATTATTGATTGGTATTGATAACTTAAATATAGACGGATTTATATCCCCTGGACATGTCGCCACAATAATCGGATTAAAACCTTTTCAATTATTTTCCAACGCGTATAAGGTCCCTAATGTCGTTGCGGGCTTTGAACCGAACGATGTCCTTTTGGCGCTATTTATGCTGCTAAAGCAAATAAAAAATAAAGAATATAAAACCGAGAACGAATACACTCGAGTTGTTAA
>JAHQWX010000307.1 GCA_029856375.1 Promethearchaeia archaeon
AATATCCAATAACCTTGCTATTGCGCCGTCTATCCCATCGACTATTCCTGTAAATAGTACTAATACTGCCAGAGCGAAAAACCAAGAACCATAGAATGGTTGTCGGGTAAATAAATCATATGTATGTCCTTCAGCTGCCATTATTACGCTATAAAATATAAGAAACGATAAAATTAAATTCATAAATGATACTTTATTTGGAGTCAAACCCCATTTTATAAAGATTTTTGCGCCTTTATAAGTTATTGGCATATAAATTCGACCTGCTGGGTCCTTTTTCATTTGTGTAAATTGTTCTTCTAACTTATGAGCTTGTCCGTGGTCTTTTAACCAGTCTTTTATAAATTCGTCACAACTCATAAATTCTCGTTCGGGATATTTATTGGAGAGACCACTAATAAAAATGATTACAGTAAGCCCAAGTAGCACTAAAGGAAAAATAATTCCAAAGACGATATCTGCCATATAAACCACTCGTTGTTTTTAAAACGGGGTATTAATTAACTATCTTTGAAGCTATATTTAAATTTACTGTATTTAGGTTTTTAAGTTAAATATTATAATTTATCTTAATGCAAATGAGTTTTTTACAGAGATTTCTTAATACAGTTTTATATCATTGTCGAATAGACGCCGCTCGTAAGAGAGAATTCTTTTTAAACGATTAATTGGTTTAGAGTAACAAATTCAGCTTTCTTGGAGATGGCTTCCTTAATTAACTTACTAATTCTTCTTAAGAATGAATCTCCTGTATTAAGCCAACGATCTGGTCTAAAAACGATATTTTTTAAAAAATCTGTTCTATTTTTATGATTACGCAGTAAGTTTTTCACATTAATTGCTTCCCAAGGATGAAAGTATAGTACGATTAGTTTCTTTTTAAATATCCATTTTCGCAAAAAGGTATAACTTAGTGGAAATCTAAGAAACACGTTGTAATCTGAAGGATGAAATTCTTGAATCTGATATCCATTAATTTGATAATATTTCAGATTTTTTCGAGATTTGATTGAGGAATCGTATTTAAATCCCAACTTATTCAATACTTTAAACAAGAATTTTGGAGGGCTCAGATAAGGTGCCCGAAAACCAATGATTTTCGATTTTTTGCATATGTGTTCTACCACTTCTTTACTTTGACTTATTATCTCCTTACATTCATCAAAACTAAGTTGGGATAAGCGTTCATGGTTTAAACCATGACATGCGATTTCGTGACCTTTTTGCTCGATTGATTTTATTCTCTCCGGGAAGCGCTCAACCACATTTCCCGTACAAAAAAAAGTCCCCTTGATATCGAAATTTTCTAGCATTTCCAATATTCTTGATAATCCAGCATCGATTCCAAAATGAGTATCCAAGACATTTGGAAGATCCCTTTCAACATCAAATGTAAGTGCGATTTTCAGTACATGAGCACCTTTTTTATTCAATTTTTTTTGCCAAATCGTAATAAATATCTTTTTTTGTATGATATTGACGAATACGCTTTACGCTTCGCTCAACGGATAGGTGTCTTCCACTAGTTAATACGGAGGTAAAATTCAGAGTTTTAATTTTCCCCTTTTTTAACTTTCTACTCAAATAAATTAAGGAATCTGAGAAAACTTTGTCCATTCCCAGCGAATTCGGCGGTTCTTTAAACCCACCAGCTTTAAAGAAGATTGCTCTTCGTACAATAATGTTGCATCCCGAGAGTTCAGGATAACCAAACAAAGTTTTGAAAAAGTAATACGCATGCATAAAGATGTTCTGAAAAAAATAATTGGTGATAGTTAATTTCAAGGATCCAATTCTAATGGAAAAGGAAATTCCATCGTAATATTTAAATCTGGCGCTACAGGCGAGAAGTTTTTTATGTTTTTTAAATAGTGTGTAAATTTTTTGCAGGAAAAACGGGTCTATTAGCGTATCTGCATCTAGAAATACAAGCAAATTCCCGGATGTTTTCGGAACTGCAAAATTTAATTGAAATACTTTTCCTCTTTGCGGAGTAACATACACTTTTGCGTATTTTTCAGCAATAGAAACAGTTTTATCAGAACTCTGACCGTCCGCTACAATAATTTCATAGGGGATTTCGCATCTCTGGTTTTTAACAGAGATTAAAGTGTTTTTTACATTCCTTTCCTCGTTGTAAGTTGGGATAACAACTGATATTTTTGTTATTAAATCATTCATTGGAGAATAGAGTGATATTTATCACTAATATTATAATATATTTAGATAAATCATTAATTTAAAAATGATTAAAATGAGAAAAGGATTTATACTTTCGTTTATTTTATTTGCATTAAGTGCTCTTTTTATCATTTTATGCGTAATAACTGCGATCTTTTTCCCAGTTCCAATAATTGATTCAATATATAATTCCATAGTGGATGGATTGTCGTTAGTTTTTTACGATTACATTGTATTCGTTTATGGTGTAATTTTTATTGCTTATGTTGTTTTTATTTTGTTATTTAGCTTAGGTTATAACTTAGCAAAATCTAAACAACTATCGGGTTCAATTCTTTATATTTTTAGTTTATTAGCGATTATAACAATCACGTTCATAGGATCCCAATTTACCTTTCTCAGTATTTTATTTAATCAAGATTTGACTCTGAATACGAGGTTAATGCTATTCTTACTCTTTTTACCCATCGATTTTGCGTTGAGCTTGATATTATTCCTTATAAACATCGATTTTTTTGTTTTTTTTAAGGATTTAGTTAAAGCCCGAAAGGTTTGGAAGCATAAAAAACCTAAGTTCGAAATCGAAGAGAAGGGGAAAATAACCTACATAAACATAGAAACTGAAGAACACCTATTCACTCCCATACCTATGCTAATTATAGCAAAGTACCTCCAGAGTCAAAAATTTTCGATTTCTTGGTTCGTTAAAGGTGCGTTTAATCACTTATTCTCTCTAATTATCTCTTATTTAATTGGGTGGCCACGAGCGAGGAATAAAATGTTTCGATTTATGGGGATGAAAATTGGCAACAATTGCCACATATCTCAAAAAGCAGTTCCTGATCCTCTGTTACCGGAACTAATAGAATTCGAAAATGGTAGCGGATGTGGAATAGGAGTAAAACTATTAACTCACAACGCAATGCACATTAAACACGCGAGCTTCAGTTTCGGTCCCATTAAGGTCTGCGAAAATGCGAGAATTGGCGCGTATTCAATAATAATGCCGGGTGTGACAATTGGTAAGGGATCGATTATTGGAGCAAGATCAGTAGTAGTAGACGATATTCCCCCATATTCAATTGCACATGGTTCGCCAGCAAAAGTTGTTCGGCAATTAAACGAATCAGAAAAGGAAGAGGTCAATAAGAATTATTAAATTATTAGTGTAGCCAATCAATTTATGAAGAGCGAGTTTTTCAACGAACATTTTTATAGGTGCTAAAACCTTATATTATCGAATTTGATATTATTAGATGATCAATATTTAATTAATTGGTAG
>JAHQWX010000308.1 GCA_029856375.1 Promethearchaeia archaeon
GCCCATGATTCTATGAGGAACCAATGCTTTCTCCAAGATTTCTTTTATTTCCTCGTTTAAATCCAAAATTAGACTCCCTTCTTTAAATCCCTTAATCATGTGCTCTCTTAATTTCAGTATTTCTTCTATCGATAAATTCCCCCAATAATCAGTATATGCAGGATGGAGCGGAATATTAAAGAACTTACTAAGATTAAGCGCTTCTTGGGCAGATGAAATTTTATCAAAATAATCGTTAGTGAATGTATTCAATTTTTCTTGAGGTATTGAGCATTTTTTTAAATTGTTTTTATTTTCTTGGATTGCTTTCTCTAATTCTAAAGCCCACCACTCTTCGCAATAACCAGCGGGTACTAGTTTATGAAAATTCTCGACAAATTCTCCGTATCCAATTAAAATATCTCCCAAAAATAGAATCTTTTCAATATTTTTGAAAACTTCTTTAGCGATTTTTTCGCTTTTTACTTTCACTACATTACCATTCTTTAATAGAACAATTGGTGGTTCAATGCTAGATACTGGTACCATAGAAGCGCTTTTTCCAGGTCTCTCGATTCGTACTTGAGTGCCAATTGCAATGAAATTATCCAAAAGCACCATTGTTGCTGGATGTATGCCACAAGCCGCGAGACCGCTATTTCGGGATCTTCCATATCGAATTCTATGACCTCCCATTTCCGAAGGATACGCGAAAACTGGTCTTCCTGCAATAATATCTGCAATAAATTTTTCATTTTTTATAATAACATTGTTCCCCGATTGAATTGCTTCCTCTTCTTCCGATTTACTAGATTTTGATATTTTGTTTAATTCGTCCAGCCACTCCCATCCAGATAATTTCATTGATTTTGTGATTTTTGTCAATTTATTCTTTTTCAGTAGTATTCCGTCATTAAGGACCAAGCACGCTCCTCCTCGAATAAAATTTGTCTTGATCCGAGGTAAATCCCGGAATGCAGAAACTTCCTCTCTTTCGGTAGGATCTCCGTTTATTTCTACTGGTAATTTTGACACAGCAAATCGAATCTCTTCATTAGACGCAGGATATTGTAGGTTTAAAATTTGATTATAGAGTTTTATCTCCTCAACCATTCGACCTATTTCTCCTTCGGATGCCTTATATTTTCCGATATTCATTTTTTTTCTTACCATATCGGCTATCAATACACAAAGCGCAGTTGTTGTTCCACCTGCGGCTCTAATAGGTCCAGCAAAATAAAGTGATAAATAATTTTTTCCAGAACTATCTTCTCGAATTTCTATTCTTGAAATCCCTTCCAGAGGAGCCGAAACAACTCCTTGAGTTTTTATAGCTAATGCAGCTCTAATTGCTCTATCAACTCTTTCATCCTCAGATTCGATGTTTCCTATTTTTCTATCCAATATCTCTGTGGCAATTTCAAAAACAAGCTCATCTTCTCCCATTCCCTCCTTTTTTAACTCTCGAATACGGTCTGCTATTCCCTCTGGGCCAATCAATGTCTCAACCCTGCCAGCTATGTCTTTAGCAATTGGAGATTCGACTAATAACGAAGGATCAAGCCCTTTTTTCCTTGCTTCAGACGCGACATGGTAGATTTTATTAACTTGTTTTTCTAACTCGTCGAAATATTCTGCCTGCCCCTTACTCATCTCGACCATTATTTACTCCCATTCTGCGTACTATTTGAAGAAATTATAATGTAAAATAATATAGGAAATATTTGTTTTTTATTCCGATTATTAAGGAGTTATTCTTAATCTGTTAAAGGCACATACAGTGTTATTGTTTTTCGTAAAAAGCGGTTTATTACTAAAAAATTCTTAAAAAATCAGATCCAGTTTACTTATGGAGCCTATTAATTTATTATTAAATATATTAAAATAATATTCTAAAACCTAGGATATTATTGCTTTCTGGTTACAACATTAAAAAAATTGATTAATAAGGCATGGAGAATACTGATTCAATCCCAAATCAAATGAGTGTTAGAAGGATTCTAGTGAAAAAACTTCTGAATTCAGGATATAACATATCGCCAGAATTATTCAATTTGATTTTAAAGTCAGACAATCCAAAAAGGGACATGGACATAATTATTCGAGAAATAAGTTTTATTCCCTCTTCGACAAATCACCTCACAATCAACGAACTTATAAAAATACCGGAAGGTAAATTACCTAAAGTGATTTCGGACTATCTTATCCAACATAAAAAAATGGAGAAAGTAATTCAGAGTACGGAAATCAAAAAAGAACTCATTGATATCGAGCAGTTTTCTGATGTAATTAAGGGCGCTATAGAAAAAAAATCGGTAGTAGCGAGCCCTATGGAAGCTACGGAAAGTTTTGGATCGGAATTAGAGATTAAAGAATCTGAAATGTATCGGGATCACGAGGATTTATTCTCCGATGAATACGAAGAAATCTATGAGGAATTGAATGAAGAGATCGAAGTCGCTGAAGAAAAATCGTCCGAGATCCAGATTAGCGAAATAAATGTTAATAAAATCTCTTCAAGTTCAAAAAGCTTTAATCCTCTAGCAAAGGAATTCGATTTCAATTACAATATTTTAAAAGATCCTACTGGTAAAATTCATACAGCAGGGGAATATGAAGATTTCTTGGAACTTTTTCGGGATAAATTTAGAACTTTCAAAGACTTAATGCGGAAAAGAGAAGATGTTTCGGCAGCGAGTAATATTGCAAACATAATTAAAATCAATCAATCAGGCGAAGTAACGGTAATGGGTTTAATTACACAAATAAATACTACAGCTGCGAATAATAAAATCTTAGAAATAGAAGATTTAACGGGCAGAATTAAACTTTTGATAAAAAATAGCACAGAGAATTACGAATTGTTCCAAAAAACTAATACCCTTATTAACGATATCATGATTTTTGTTGAGGGTTACTATAGACCAGGCGAGAACAAAAATCCGGGAATAATTTTTGTAAATAATTTTACTGAATTAGATGTACCTGTCTCATATAGACCAACACATGCTGAAGTTCCTTTATCAATAGCTTTACTTTCAGACACCCATATTGGGAGCAAGGAATTTATTCCGAAATTATGGACCCGTTTTATTAAGTTCTTAAAAGGAGAAGATGGAAACAAAAAGACTCGAGAATTTGCCGGAAAAATTAAGTATTTAATAATCGGTGGCGATTTAATAGATGGAATAGGGATTTATCCCAATCAAAAGAAACGATTAGAGATAGCTGACATATATAAACAATATGAGAAAGCAGCAGAATTATTAAGCGAAATCCCTTCTTATATTAAGATTTTTTACTTACCAGGTTCACACGAACCCGTTCGAAGAGCTTTACCTCAACCCGCAGTTCCAAAAAAATACGCAAACGATTTGTTAGATATAGGCACTATACTAGTTGGAGATCCCGTTTTACTGGAAACCGAAGGCGTAAAAACGTTATCATTTCATGGAGATAGTCTAATCGATTTAAATAT
>JAHQWX010000309.1 GCA_029856375.1 Promethearchaeia archaeon
CTTCGACCGTTTCTGGAGGTTTTTTATTAGAAAAAGAATGCGCTCGAATACAGTGCAATATCTGCTCAACAATTTCGGTTTTTAAACTAAAATTCCGCCTAAAAAATTGCTCCGAAATCACAGCTGAAAGTTCCGCGTGATTAAGATCTCTTTTTATTTTTAGAAACATTATATCGTCGTAGGCGACATCGGCAGTTAGCCTACCAATGTCATGCAATAAGGTCGCCATCTTAACTACGAATAAATCGGCGTTCTCTATTTGTGCTAAATGTTCAACGATTTTTAAAACGCGCAAAATGTGCGGAAATCCGTGAATGTCGTCTTTTGATTAGTATTTCTCAGCAAAATTGTAAGTCTCGTCGAGAATTTCTGCTTCGTTCATCTTTTTAAGGGCGATTAGTTTTAGAAAATTATGATTAATTTTAATTAGTTGAGTTAATTTTTAAGCCTAAGAATAATAGTTTTTTTATTAAATTAGTAATAAGAGAAACGAATATGTGCTTAGCGATTCCCGGTAAAATTCTGGAAATTAATGGAAATAAGGCAAACTGCGATTTTAATGGAGTTAAACGAGATATCATAATAGCATTAGTTAAAGATGCGGAAGTTGGGAAATATGCAGTCGTTCATGCGGGGTACGCAATTGAAATAATGAACGAAGAAGAGGCGCAAGAGACGCTCAGCCAATGGAAAGAGATGGTTGATGAGTTAGATCTCGACGAATCCCAATTTATCTAGAGCCTTTTTCATTCTTTAATAGATTCGTGATGGCACACGCCGAAATTCTCGTCTCCACTTTGAAGTGTAATGTTATCAGCCACCGTTACGAAGGTCGATAAAACCACTAGACTTTTCTCAGTACCTTTAATAACGACATTTTCGCCAATTTTGCAATAATCTGCGATGATAGTGCGATCAATCTTCACATTTGTAGAAATACCTGAATTGTTGAATAATATCGAATTTGATATTTCGCAATTTGGACCGATATATGACTCCTTTCCGATTATTACATTGGGGCCTATATTTGAATCGCTCTCAATCACTACATCCTTATCTATACAAACGGGCGGTGTGATTTTTACATTACTCCCAATCGTACTACTTGAATCGATAAGCTTACTTTGATTATTATCCGCTTCGTTATACATTTGATTTAATAGCATAAAACTGCCAGATATGAAATCCTCTGGCAGACCAATATCTTTCCAAATACCAGAAATTTCGTACGCATAGAGCTTCCCTTGTTCGGTTATTTTTGGGAACACTTCGCGCTCAATTGAAACAGGTCGATTTGGTTCTATATAGGATAATATTTCGTTCTCTAGCATGTAAGTACCAGCATTAATTGGCATAGGTTTGATTTCAGAACCTTCAGCGTCAATTGGTTGCTTTTCGATAAAATCTTCAATGCGATTTTGGTCGTTGATTACTAAAGTTCCGTAACGACGAGGATCTTCCACCACATAACTACTGACAGTTCCAAGACCACCATACTTCTTATGAGCAGCAAGCATCTCTGCATAATCGATGTTATTGATCACATCGCCGTTTAACATAAAGAAATTGTCACCATCAATCAAATCCTCCGCTAATTTGACTGCTCCGGCGGTTCCCATGGGTTCTTTTTCGTTGGTATATAAAACCTTAATCCCCCACTTAGAACCATCGCCAAAATATTGTTTTAGCTGGTCTGACATTACGCTTACAGCTAAAATTATTTCTTTTACTCCTGCTCGAATTAATTTGACAACGGTTCGCTCCATCAAAGGGATATTCACAACTGGAATTAATGTTTTAGGAATCGTGCAAGTTAAGGGTCGCAGTCGCGTTCCCCATCCACCTGACAAAATTACTGCTTTAGTCAAAAATTTATCCCTTTACGATGTATGTATATATCTAATATTATTGTTTTTGATATATTTACTTTAATATTGAATGAAACATACTCAATAATTTAAAATAAATAGCGTTCCAAAGCAAGTTTTTGAAAGCCCCTTAAAACGAATATTCGGTGTATTTTTTGATGATTATATTGATCTGACCCGTCTCGCGAAAACGCTGAAAAAAAAGAGAGAAATTTAATTTTAAAAAAATAATATGTTTGAAGAAATTACTATTCAGGAGCTTTCATTCCTAACACTTCCATAGCTTCAAATACATTATACCAAACTTCGATTTTGTACTTAAATCCTTTAATGTCGTGGTACATTGCCATACCGTCTGCGAGGCGTCGTAAAAACTCCTTCATTTTACCTTCTTTCGGCTCAGTTATACCAATTGTTGTTATACCATCCTCATCAGACTTTATAGCTCCTCGAAACACTTGTGTTTCTAAAGATTTATCGGGGGGGTATTTTTTAAATTGTTCAAGATATGTTTTTCCTACTTCTTTCGCCTTAGTAGCTGGAAATTTGTTAGTTACGATTATATACACCATTTCTTTTACATCTTTTAATATTTTATTTTGATAAAATTGGATGTCTGTCCGAAGACAAGATAACACTAGAATTTTGTCCAATTTAAATATTCTTACAAAAGTGTAAATTTTTAAATATTGATATGGTGAATTACATACTAATTTCAAAAATTTAAAGTAGAGACAAAAATAAGAAAATTGGTAAAAACAGCTGAAATAGAAATCAAAAAGGTGAAAAAATAATGGTTTCAGAGAAGATAAAAGAAAAAATTTCAATAATATGCTTTGTTGGCTTCTTGCAGTTTATCGTATTAACGTTTATCGCGTTTTTTTTTTACCCAGGAGGGACGGTCTGGGATCCAACTTCACCTGGTTATTCCTTCTTTTATAATTTTTTCAGCGATCTCGGAATGATAAACTCTTATTCTGGTGCGCCGAACACAATAGCCGCCGTGATTTTTTTTATAGCGATAATGGTTTTTGGCGTGTCTACAATTATATTGTTTATCATATTTCCTTTCACCTTTATAGAAGATTTAAAGCTAAAAATCGTAAGTATAATTGGTTCCGTCTTTGGAGTTCTTTGTGGAATTATGTCTATTGGAGTAGCTTTTACACCTGGGGATATTTTACCTAATGAGCACAATATTTTTGCAGCGTACTTCTACCTATTCGCTTTCTTTGCCGCTGTTATCTATTCTCTCGCGTTTTTGTTAAGTAAAGAGTATTCCAACATTAACGCTTTAGTTTGGCTAATCTTTGGTGTAACCGATTTCATATATTGTTCATGGATATTGGCGAATATGGTAGTTACTGGACCCGAAATTTTGTTTGGTCAAGCTGGGGGACAAAAATTAATGATATATTTGTGGGTTATTAGCTACATTTTAACCAGTTATAATATGTGGAAGTTAAGCAAAAGATAAATATTAGAATTGAGAATAAATAGTTCTTCAAAGTCGAGAAAAATCTTTAAAATATATCAATAAAGAATAAAAAACAAAATTAATATATAATACTTAAATTT
>JAHQWX010000310.1 GCA_029856375.1 Promethearchaeia archaeon
CAGGAGCTCTAATGGTTTGTGCACTGTTTACTTCTTCAAACATAGCGTCAGAGAGCTCTTGAGCAATCGAGTCGACATAATCGTCATCATTTCCGAATTTCGGAAGCTTATTATAAAGTCTTACTCTAAGTTTTTCGTTATTTTTGAAATCTTTGATTAATATCTCTTTAAACTCTTCCATCGTATACTCCCTATCTTCAAAAACTACTTTTTTCAACGCAACAAGCGAGTTAGCTATCGTCGCGAAACCGTCAGTAGAGAGAGTATTGAAATTATATTTAGCCCCACCCTGTATCATGTCTAACGCATTATCTATACATCCGTCTATAGTCATTGATACGAAAGGATTAGGATAATTTTCAGCGTGTACAATGTCTTTAATATTTGCACAAACGACAGCAACACTCACCGACTCTTTTAATATTTCTCTAAATTTCTTCCAAAACTCTTCGTATGATTTAAATTTATTTGAGTCAAACGGTTCGATAAGTGGAGATGATTGTCCAAGTCGAGTTTTTCCACCAAATAAGGTTAATTCAAATACGGTAGTAATAGAGAAAGCATTTCCAGCAGTTATAGGAAAGGCATTTCCCTGAGGGGCTTGCTCAACGCATCCTACAATTGCGTAATCTCTAGCATCTTCTAAAGAGCAACCACAGTTCTCTTGCGATTTTATAATGATATCATCGTTATAGAATGCAGGACCACTAGTTTTCGTTAGAATTTCAATTGCTTGCATTATCCATTTTCTAGGATTCTTAGGAGAAATTCGAATCGAGAAATCTATAGTCATATTTTTTATATTTTTAATTGCTTCTAAGAAGTGGTATGATAACTCGTTTACTGCGTCGTTTCCATCTTTGTCAACGCCACCTACTGTTAAAGCCGTATTGTCTGCTCCTAATTCAGGAGCGTTTCCTTGAACTGCAGCAGGTAGTAATAGGAGATTTGAACACAGTTTAATCAATAATTCTTCTAATATCTCAACTACTTCTTCTTCTGCAATTGTCCCTTCTTTTATATCTTTAGAATAATACGGATATAAGTATTGATCTGGTCGCCCCATCGCAAATATTCCTCCTAGCCCATGAGAAATATTGGCTATTACCTCGTTAAACCACACAAGCTGCACCGCTTCTCTAAAATTCTTTGGTTCATTCGTGGATATCCAATTACATATCTCAGAAATTCTCTTTAATTCTTCTTTCCTTTCTGCATCAATAATTTCTTTAATTTTTTGATTTACAAGATTAGCAAATCTTTTAATGAATCTCTCAGTAGCATCACAACATATCACAACAGCTTCTAAAAACGCCTTGTTGTCTACATTAATTGCTTTGCTTTTTGCTTTAACAAATTGAAACTCCGGTAAACCGTCTATTTTTTCCATCATCACAGTTGCAGTCCCGCCGTTAGTTTCTACCGTTGTTTCTCGATGGAATTCAGAATTATTTAGTTTTTCGATCGCCTTTTCTTTTATTTTTCTAAAGCTTCCATATTTCAATAGGTTGATATGCCCCATTACCAAGTGACCTTGGTCATCTAAAGCGGTACACAATAAATTGGGTGTATTACTCTCCAAAAATTTTCTCAAATATTTTATTCCTTTTACGCGTCCTTTAAGTAATTTTAAGGTATCTTTTAACTTTCCCCATCCAAAGGTTTTAATTAATTTTAAGAGCTGCGGGGAAGATTTCGTTAGTAAGCCAAGTTTTTTATAAATTTTGACCTTTTTATCAGCGACTGTCTTTCCTTCCCAATAAGGTATAATTTCGTTTAAGTATAAGTCTTCATCTTCGGGAGTTATTTTAATCGGTTTGTGTTCGCGATTTTTCAGTAATTTTAAGTCTGAGCGAAGGACATTATTCGCGTCTCCTCTTTCTACGGGTATGATGGCACCTAAAAATTTGCTCGTTCTATGCCCTACGATTTGTTCTTTATCCAGAATAAAAATGGTCATGTTATCAAGCGTTTTTTCAAGCGCTTTTGCAGCTCGGATGGTTGGATGCATTCCTTCAGTTTCTTTATAAGATACTGTCCAAAATTTTGCTCTTTCCATACATATTTCAAAGGGAGCATCTAAAACCATTTGTCTTAAGGTTTGAGTTCGTGAAGTCATTTCAAATTAACTCTTACTTTAATCTTTATTGATCAATTGATCTTTAACGATCATATTTAAACATTATGTATAGTATGTGAATCTAACTTTGAATTTCGAATACAACATCAAAATATGATTCTTCTTTATTTTTTGATGTATGTATTTTCTCAATATTGCATTTAAAGGATTTACCTAGCGTTTTTTCATACATTTTCTCGATGTACCCACACATCATGTATGCGTGATAAATAAAATCGTCAGTTCCTTCAAGAAAATTTGAATTTGAGTACCTTAAATGCAATTTGTTGCCTTCTTTGCTAATACTTGTAAGCTTTATTGGATCTTGAAACGCTTCCTGATAAGGGGGCATATTTTCAAATATTTCAAGGACATCTTTAAGAGAAACATTATTGGCAGTATCTAAATCTTTTATTGCATCCAATAGGGGTCCCATTGGTACGATATAATATTCTGCAATGTGTTTGCCCACTTCTTTAAATTTTTTTTCTTGGTTAGGAAATTCTCTTTTTAATCCGTACAAGAGCCCCTTGTAAATATTATAAATTTGATTTTTAGGTAAAATATCTTTATCAGAATGAAAGCAAATTATATATTTACCGATTTTTCTTTTGTGAATTTCTTCCTTTTTTTCGAGAGTTTTTATATATTTAGAGATTGTGTTTCGAGACGCTTTTAAACCGTTAGCAATATCGGTTATTGTTGAACCAGAAGGATTAATTTTCAAATAATTTAAAATTTTCTTCTCAAACTTATTTTGAGAAGTATTATGAGAAATTTTTTCCAATTCCATTAAATTAATTATATTTTCTATCGAATATATAAATGATCGTTATTAATCATTTGAGCAATATCGCTTTAAAACAAAAAACTATCTATTATTTTTGGGACATATTCGTTAATTAAAAACTTTTTAAGAATCGAGGCTAATATTTAATTACTTTAATCAGATTTAGATTAATTAATTCATAAAACTAGTAAATGATTTAATATGGTTGATATAAATCCAAAAACGTTAAGTAAAGAAGAATTAGAGCGGATATCGTCTGGTGTGAATATCGAAGAAATAGCCGAGTTTGATCGACATTCTCTGCACGTATATGTTGAACCGCGAACGATAATCGAAGCAAGAGAACCCGGTTCGCCTTGGATTCGAGTTAAGAACAACGAAACGGGCGAAATGGAAGAAATTATCGATTGTACATCTATGAATTGGGCTCTTTGTTTAGGTTTTTCGCATCCTGATGTGAATTACGCCGTAATGGAACAAATAAAAAGAGTCACTCATGTAAGGTCTGGTTGTTTGACTCC
>JAHQWX010000311.1 GCA_029856375.1 Promethearchaeia archaeon
CGAAAGATTTCTAATAAGTCGTTTAGATCTACCAGTTACTACTCTCCGAATCGCAGGAATTGGAAAAATTATCAAAATCGATAAAGAGCCTCTATTATTATACAAATATAAAATTAAAACGGGAGTCGTAAAAGATCCCAGTCATACTCAAGGTATTATTGTGGAAAATTTAGCAGAGAGTCTTATTGGCGCTAAAAAAATTTTAGGAAAAAAATTAGAACCACCTTTTGATAAAATAATAGATACTTTTGGGACAAAAGGTAGCGTAATAGTTAGTCTTAAGAAAAAGGGAATGGAAATTTCAAAGGGAGAGCCCGTGATACTAAAAGAACTACGGAGTTTTAATGTAAAAAGAGGGAAAACCCATGATTTGTAGGATAGTGGATTCGTAAATGAGAAATACATAAAAATATTAAATGAGATAGATATAACAAAGTTAAATTAAAAAACAATTTTTGAATTTTTTATGTCTGGCGATCACGAACTCGAAATCGATAAGGAGCTTCAAATTGAAATAATGAAAGAGATAGAAAAACTAGAAGGCGCTACTGATCTTGAAGGAACAGCAGTTATTTCGAAGACGGGGCTTCGAATAGCCAGTGCTGATACCGCATCAACCACTGCAGACTTGTTTAGCGCATCGCCAGCAACTTTAATTTCCTTGGGGACAAACATTAGCGAATCTCTTAATCAAGGAGAATTACGCGATATTGTTGTGCGGGGAATAGAGGGTTTTACAATTATCACAGTTACTCACGATAGCGACTTTATGCTTATTACTAATTGCAGAAAAGGTTACTCTCTAGGATATTACTTTAGCAAGATCAACAAAGCCTTTAACGAACTACAAAAATTACTTACCGGTGCCAAATTAAAGGAAGCGACTTATACTTAAATTCTGTTTGAATTGATATAACTGCCATATTCACCAAAAAAAAGTCTATTTCTAAAAAATAGGGAATAATAAAATTAATAATTCAATAATCTGGTAATTTCCATTTACTTCTATATTCTTCATATCTTTGCCAAATTGTGTTTGGATCAAAATCTTTTCCTTTTTTTATCGCGTTTGTTATAGCTTCAACTAGAATTGTCGTTTGCATAATTTGAAATTCTTGATTTTTAATATCTCCTTTATTAAGAAAACGATGCGCCATTTCATTAGATTTTAGAGTATCTATCGAATTAATATTACGAACATCTAGATAGTATCCAATCGCAAAGGTAGTAAATAATAAGAACGGAAACAGAAACACAATTATCCATATGTTGATTTCGAAAGCAAGAGTAACTAATGAAATGGTGCTAATCGTAGAAGTTATTATTGCGTAATAAGATTGCCCCATTTTTAATCGAGATAACTGCTTTCCTAAAAAGCTCGAACTTGTTAATCTTTTTAACTTCATTTAAAACACCTCAAAAAATTTTCGTTTAATTGTTATATAACTGAAAAATTAGCGCTTTAATATTTAAGTTTCTCGGAGTCATTTCAATTGTTTTACAAAAACGCGCCAAGAGAATATAAAGTTGAAAAAAGAAGATATTAAGCGTTTAGAATAGATTCAATATATAAAAAGCAAGAATTCATATCTTCATTATTTTAGAGCTGACTTGGATTAAAGCTGGAAGAAGAAATACGAATAATAAGATATTTGAAATCACGTGCATTATTGTAAATGGAATTCCAGCAAGAAGGATTGGGACAATTATTTCGCTCTCAATACCCAATAATGGGATGTACATACCCAAAGTTAAGAATATATCGGAAAAAATCGTCCACACGAATCCAACTCCACCAAATAAGATTAATACTCGAAAAATGTAAAGATCCTCGGCTGGTTTATAGTATTCCTTTTCATTCAAAAATGTGTTAATTATTATACCAGATAAGCATAAGATTGAATACGAAATCATTTGAGAAATAAAAAGAAATACATGAGACGCACCCATTGGATTCAAAAAGGCGAATATTATAACACTTATCGCAGTTATTAGTAGTCCGTTTTTCTTACCGAATAAAAATCCCGCAAGGAAAATCATTAAACTGAAAAGCTCAAAATTTGGAATTACAGCTAATAAAAGCCCACTAACGACAGTAAGAGAAGAAAATACGCCTATAATCGCAATATTAAAAGTTAAATTATCCAAAAGCGAAATATTTTTGTTTTTAATTGTAGTATCTTCTTCCAAGAGAGAGGATTGCTTATTTATTGAGATTGTGTCTTCTTCCATTATTATATTACTTACTAGGAAACTTTGCCTAAATAAATTTTGCTTTTTTTTATAGCTAATATATTTGAGATATTTAATTGATCCTCTATTTTTTAGGCCTGAATAAGTAATGAAACGAGAGTGGAACTATGGTAAAGTACGCGAAAATTAGGCCGAGGACGATAACAAATAGAGGAATAATTGGAGTAACGGGGATAGTCGTTTCTATTATAATAAGTTCGTACTTATAATTCGAGTTTTGAGTATTCATATAAAGGAGTACGCCAGAGTTGCGCTCAAATTTCAGCTCAACGCGCTGGTCTCCTTCGACATATTCGATATTAAAGGTGGAATACCAATTCCAATGAATGAGTTCCTCTTTATATCTTACTTTGCACTTTAATAAATTGAGAATTGTTTCGTGCTTGGTCCAATCTAGATCAATTATGAAACCAAAATAGTAATTACTTACAAATTGTATGAGGTTTTTTGCGATCTCCTCGTTCGGTACATTCGAAGCGGATAGATCTCCGATGGAAAGAGCTCCAAATGGTTGGGTGATGTTACCGTAATATTGAGAATAACTCCAAGCCTCGAGTCTATCGAATGTATATATAACTTGGCTTCCAAATTTTGCGTTAAAATTCATTTTAAGTGAGGTTGTGTCCCAAAAATTTGTAAGAGGCGGTTCATTAATGTTCAAAATCTCGTATGTTATGGAATCTCCTTTTTTTAAGTTGGAATTGTAATCGTTCGAGTAAGAAACTGTATTATTAAAGCAAAAAGCGGTAATTAATTGCGAAAAGAGACAAATAAGACTTGCACTTAAGAAGAAATAACGCCTGATTCCTCGAGGTAATACTTTGTTTAACATTATAATGGATAACACGCAAAATTATGCCTTAGGGAATATAATTTATTAGCGTATTTAAAACTATTATAATGACCCAGTAGTGTAATTCCACAGTAATATCGAGTTATTTTCTAAAGGATATAAATTCGCTCCCTTCCAACTATATATTCCATTTACCCAGTACTCCCAACCATGAGTTTTATCTTCTGAAAGACCATTGACCGAGTAAACATAATATGTGTCGTGGTTTACGCCATATATTTCGTATCCAACATTACAACATTCATTTAGAGCGTCAAACGCTGAAGTTCTATAATTATCAAGCGAAATTCCAGACCAAGAGTCAATTGTACCGTTTCCATAA
>JAHQWX010000312.1 GCA_029856375.1 Promethearchaeia archaeon
CTTTATTAATATGAACGATCTAAATTTAATCGATTAAGATGGAAAAAAACTATATCCTAACTCACGATTTAGGGACTGCAAGTTTAAAATCTGTGTTATTCGATTTGAAGTTAAATTCAATATATAGTGCAACGGAAACATATCCACTATATTTTCCGGAAGAGGGCTGGGCAGAACAAGACGCGGTCGATTGGTGGAAAGCTGTTATAAAAACAACTCAAGAAGTCCTTGGAGGAAGCAACATCAAACCTGACGAATTAGCTGGTATTGTATTTGATTGTCAAGGAAACTGTACCGTTCCAATAAATAAAGACGGCGTTCCATTAATGCCTGCAATTAGTTGGCTCGATACGCGAGCCGCAGAAATCGTTGATATTTATTCTAAAGGGTTCCCAAAAATTGCCGGCTATGGGATGATGAAAATTCTGATGTTTTTAAAAATTTCTGGTGGTGGCCCCACGCATCAAGGAGGCGATCCCATTTCTCATATTAATTGGATTAGAATTAAGAAACCAGAAATTTACGGTAAAACTTATAAATTCTTAAGCTGCAAGGGGTATGTAATTCATAAATGCACAGGCAATCCTGTAATTTCTAGGGATCTTGCTCACACGTCGTGGCTTGCAGATACGAACCCTGGAATGTATGTATGGTCAGATAAGATATTGAGAACATACGAAATAGATAAAACCAAATTGCCGGACATAAAGAAATCTACGGAAAGTGCGGGAAATTTAACTGAAGAAGCGGCTAAAGAGTTGGGTTTGAAAGAAGGAACTCCTGTCATCATCGGAGCCGTGGATTTAACCTCTGCAGCAATTGGATCTGGAGCGCTTTTAGATAACGAATACCACATCAGCATTGGAACAGCAGATTGGGTTGCAGCTCACGTTTCTGAAAGGTTAAAAGATATTTCGCATTATGTAGGCACAATTACCTCCGCAATGGAAAACTATCTATGTATATGCAAGCAAGAAACAGCAGGTAAGTGTCTTGATTGGATAAAAGATCAGATGTTCCAAGACATTGTCAACAAGAACAAAGGGAAACCCGCTGAGGTTTATAAAGCTTTAGATGCAATCGTAGAAAAAACTGAGCCCGGCTCGAAAAGCCTTATATTTACACCGTGGATGCATGGAGAGAGGAGCATCATAAACGCTCCAGAAGTGCGAGGCGGATTCTATAATGTAAGTCTTGAGCACGATAGATCCCACATGTTAAAAGCAGTCTTAGAAGGAGTTGGATTTAATCTCAAATGGGGTTTGCAATTTCTAAAGAAGTGGACGGGATATCCCGAATCGATTAACGCAGTTGGTGGGGGTGCCAAATCAGATGCTTGGTGTCAGATTTTGGCGGATATTATGGGATGCAGTGTCAATCAAATGGTTGACCCCGAATTAGGTTCCGTTAAAGGTGCGGCAATTATTGCGATGGTTGGATTAGGCGTTTTAAGCTCGTTTTCTGACGCCCTTCCGCTGATAAAAGTCAAAAAAACCTATTCTCCTAACCTAAATAATCGCCAAATTTACGATAAACTCTTTTCTCAATATATTAAGATTTACAAACGGAATAAAGATCTCTTTAAATCCCTAAATATTCAATAATTTTTTTAGTATTTTACTACTTCTAAAGCTAATTCCTCGAGTTCCTCTTCTGTGATAAACTCTTTTGTTTTAATTAGTTTTTCAACTTTCTCTCGAATTAATTCGACTTGAGCGTCTGTTGGCGTAAGCCCCATTTTGTTTAATTTCGCTTTAATTGCTCTACTTTGGAGAGTCGTGGCGCCGAAAATTAACTTTCTGGTTTGCCCGATGACATGCGGTTGAATTAATTCCCAAGTGACCCAATTCCCAATCAAGATCTGTTCTACATGCAGATCCGACTCGTGAATGTAACAATTTCTACCCACTATGGCTTTATGCGGTTGCAACGGCGTTTTACTGTATTTTTCAATTAGTTGAGAGACTTCCATAAGTTTATCTAACTTGAGATTCAAGTCGATCCCATATAGGATCTCAAGCCCCATTATCACTTCCTCTGTAGCAGCGTTTCCAGCTCTATCACCAAGTCCATTAAAGACCACATCCACGATCTCCGCCCCCCCTTCCACGCCTGCAAGCGTATTGGCTACTGCCAGTCCCAAATCGTTATGACAATGAACTTCTATCGGTACATCTTTTACTATATTTTTTGTAAATGCTACATTTTCCTTAAAAGCAGCGGGAAGGGCGCAGCCGTTCCCATCGTATACGACTATTCTATCAACACCCGCGTCTAAAGCAAGATAACAAAATTTTTTCCAATATCTGGGGATTACGCGACCCGATCCAAACGCAACATAGGCCCCTTGCGTCTTTGCGTATTCGATTCCCTCTGTGATTCGGTCATAAACTTGGTTTCTAGTTTTCAAAGCAATTCCAGGAACAAGTAAGAAATTAATGTGATCGGCTTCAGCAGCCAAAATATCGTCCACTTCTCTCTTTACATCTTCGGTGTATAATCTTGCGTGCGAAGATAATTTCATTTTTATCCCTTCCTTCTTAAGCGCTTTGAAAGTTTCGGCGTGTTCTTTAATTCCCGCTGCGTAACCTACTTCAATTTCTTGAATTCCCATTTCTTCGAGTGCCTTTGCAATTTCAACTTTTTGATCGATGGTAAAATAGGTACCCGGAGTCTCCTCTCCTTCTCTTAATGTATCGTCCTTAATTATCACCTTTTTAGGTAAATTCATTTGATTCCTTATTTTCTCGTCAAAATTCCACTCAAAACTCCACCATCTTTGTTTTTTATCCATTCGCATAAAAGCCCATGCGTTTGCCCACATTTGATCTTACCTCAATATATTTCAATTTACTTTGATAATAAAAATTAATTTAGTTTAAAATATCATAGTTTTCTCTTTCTTTTTCCCTACCTCTACGGTTTTTGCCTTCCTCATATCTTGAACCAAGGTTTTTAACAACGGAAGCAAGAAAATAGCGCAAGCTAATGCTAAAATAGATAGAATCACATAACCAGGTCTATACAAATCGTTAAAAGCTATTTTTAAAGACCCAGCTAATAGAATGCTTAGACTTCTACCGAATGTATAGGATAAATAATTTAAAGAAAACGCCGTAGACCTTATTTTTAAAGGGCTCACTTCTCCAAGCGTTGCTTGTGTGAGAGGATCAATTCCACCGAAGAAAAACGCGCCAATAAATATGAGCACAATAAAAATTATCACCATACCGAGATCGTCGGATGTAAATATTAACGAATATCCAATGATATAGAAAATTGGACCGAGTATTAAGCATATAAGAACGACTTTCATTCTCCCTGCTTTATCTTTTTCGTATTGCTTGTCAGCTATGTTGCCAATAACTGGACCGCTTATCATCTGACTCCCGAAAATTATTATTAATAGGTAAGTTGCGATAGT
>JAHQWX010000313.1 GCA_029856375.1 Promethearchaeia archaeon
AAAAATGTATAATAATGACAGATCCGAAACAAGCTGGATTCATCGTAAATCGACTCCAATTCGGTCAAAGATTATTGAAGGAGGCGCTTGATGCGGGCGTTAAACAATTTCTAGACAAAACAATGGCATTAGATCTGCTCTATAACAATGGAAGTGTGAACGGCGTAAAAGTTAAATTAGGCAGTGGCGAAACAATCGATTTAAACGCAAAAATGGTGATTGATGCAAGTGGATTCAATTCGCCTATTATAAAAAACATCAGAAGTCATTTAATTGAGAAGGAAATTCACAAAATGGATATGATTCTTTGTTATCGAGAAATCGTAGAATTTAATCCAAACGACCTTTCTGTTAAAGATCCCGAATACATAACCATTGTTTTGGATCAAGAGAAAGCGCCAGGTGGGTATATGTGGTATTTCCCAAAAAACGAGCGCTCAGTGAACATAGGTTTAGGGGGATTTGTGGATTTAAAAGGTCGGATTAAGGATTTATATCAACAAAACGTGTTTGAAGAACATATTAAAACGCAGAATTTCAAAATAATTTCTTCCGGCGGTGGAGTTGTTCCCGTAAGGAGACCGCTTTGGTCTTGCGCTGATAATGGTATTATGTTTGTCGGCGATTCTGCGTATCAAGTTAACCCTCTTCATGGAGGTGGGATCGATCCTTCAATGCGAGCTGGATATCACGCTGCAAACACAGCAAAAAGCGCAATTGAGAAGGGAGATTACTCGTTAAACACATTGTGGGATTATAATAGTAAAATTATGACCTCAGTTGGCGCGGAATTCGCAGCTCTTGATCTACTGAGAACCATTTTACAGAGACTATCAAACGAGGACTTAAATTTTGGTTTGAGTCGCGATCTATTAACAGGAAATGAAATCCTAGAAATTGCGTCTACTGGTACATTCAAATTATCTTTTTGGGATATGGTAGGTAAAGCTATAAAGGGAATAACTAAGCCTGGACTTCTTCTAGACCTAAATTATCTTAGAATACAGATGAATAACTTGTCTAAACATTATCAAGAATTTCCTGAAAAGAGAGAAGGTTTTGAATCTTGGAAAGAGAAAACGATCGAGATTTATCAAAAAATAGAAATTATCCGCCGAAGTAGTTCCACATAAAGTATAACTTATCTCCGTCTTTAATTTCCATGTCAAGACCGCCCTTAAACTTGTAATTAATTCCATTAACAGCCAATACTAAGTCTTCTGCCATTTCGTCTAAATCGTCTTTGAATATGATGCCAGTCAGTTTTTCCTTGTTTCGCTCGATCAATTCTAGGAGCACTTTTCGTAGAGGAGTAGGTTTATCTATTTTAACTACTTCCTCCCAACGTTCCAGTAAAGAAGTAAAGGGTTCAGAGTATATCAACTTAACGCTCATAACAAAACCTTGTGTTATTACTATATTCTATGATGATTAAATAGGATACCTTATTTATATTTTAGTTTTATGAATTATTCTCAACTAATAACGGGAGTAAATTAGATTTAACATTACTGATATTCTCTAATTCATTTATTGTAGAAATAATTTTGTTGATATGATCGTCTTCCATCCCAATATATTTTGCCTCCCGTTTCAATTTCGTTTCGGTTGGGACTCGATTTGCTGGGCTTCCACTTGGTGTTGGCACTTTAGAAGAGTATTCCTGACCATTTTTCATTTTTATTACGATTCTCGCACCGAAAGACATGTCGAGTTTCTCCATCTGGTTTGGATCAAAGGTTATTTTTATTGCATCTGCGGATGATCTTACTTTCAATGACGAGATTAAACTAACTGTTGATGTCGTCATACTTATATCTGACATCGTTTTAACCTTCTTGGCTAACTCGTGAATGTCCTTATCAATAATTCTCTCGAGTTTTAATTGGTCTGCAGTTAATTTTTTGTCTATAAGCATTACTGCTATATTATATGGCACATAAAAATTTAACGCTACATGAGAATTGGCTCGTTTTAATTCTTCGATATTGGTAAATGGTCTAGAAAGGTCGTCCATAGCGCTCATAAGAATCGACCCATAGACTCTGATCTCTTCGATTTCCTGATGATTTAAGTTTGGTGCTTCTTTAAATATTTCGTCCAAACAATCAGCCACTGCGCTAACATACGCACATCCTGGCACCATTTTAAACGCTATAGTTTCGGTAACCCACGCAGTTCCAAGTTCACAATTAATAAAGGAAGGTAACGGGATATCGGCTGTAAAATTACACCATCCTAAAGGAGATTCAAAAATATCAAGCGCCCCTGTAAAACCATTCTTGGCCAAATACGCTGCTTCTAATCCCATCTTTGTTGGAATAGAAGTGGTTAAATATTTACTCATAGGCCCCATAAATCCGCGATACATCGCTACTGTTGAGATGTACATTGCGATTCCTAACGCGTTAGCTATCTGCGTCTCGTCCAAATTTAAGACTTTAGAAGCTATAGCTGCAGACGAGGCCAGATGCACATAACTCCAGAGCTGCCCATTTTGAGGACCTAATAAGATTGAAGAGCCTACTCTACCAGCCACTTCGTTTCCGATAATAATTAATGTTAAAACATCCTTTCCCGAGAGATCAAATTTTTCTGCTAATCCTAACGCCAAGGGTACAACGGAAACACCCGTATGAGCAAAGAATAGATAGTCGTCATAATCTAATGCTATTGCGTTCCCTTCGTTTACCATAATCGCTTCTCTTAAAGATGTTTTTTTCCCACCAGGAATAATCGTAACTTCTTTAATTCCATCGTCTAATTCCGAAATCGCGGTCTTTTCTAAAATTTTTGCAGCTTCAGTTGTACTTCCCGCAAACATCGCTCCCAGTATCGAAAAAATTTGCTGTTTAGTGATCTCAATAATTTTTTTAGGAATATTCTCATATTGCGTGTTTTTTATAAATTTTGCAAGGTCTTGTGCGAGTGTCATATTTCTCATCCTTTAACTTTTATTTGGACATCGGACATAATTTTTTCAGGTATCGTTGAAATTAACAACGATAGATTACTTAATTTCGAAAAATTGACTCTTAAGTTCGGTACGACAATATCTTCTTTTACCACAGATTCCAAAAGAGTTTGTTCCTTGTTAAGAATTTGTTCCCAAACGCTTTTTGGTCCAATCAAAGAAAAACCTAAAGAACTTGAAAATCCCTCTAATACCGTTTGTTTTTTTCCGGATAATAAAATTATAAAGTTCTTATGCCGTTTCAAATCGGTTAAAATAATATTTGCTTGAAATTCGAACGGATAATTCTTTCTAGGAAGTAGCTCACACAATTCTTTTGGGACTTTTATCGAAAATTCATCGTACAAAATTCTTGTGTCCTCTAAAATTTTTCTGAATAACTCAATAGTTTTCAAATTTTAATCACTCTGCAATAAAGGGGTTAATCTATTCAAT
>JAHQWX010000314.1 GCA_029856375.1 Promethearchaeia archaeon
AAACCAAGTTGACAAATATCAGCAGGAAGATAAAATATGTCCGCTGTTTGCATGAGGGGATATAATATTTGAGAAGCGTATAGTTTTTCAGATTCATCTCTACCCATGATTTGAGTGCATCTTTTTATTCTACTTAAAGTAGAATTGATTCCGATTTTTAGAACCATTTCCCAATAATTAGGATCTTTCACTACCTCTGAAGCGTAAATAAATTCGACATTGTCTAAATCCATTCCGCAAACTTTCCATAGTTCGATAAAGAAATCTCCAACCTTCTTTATAATTTCTAAATTACCACCAAATTTTTGATTTGCAGCAGCGTGCCAATCGGCCACTAAAAATTTAAACTTTATACCACATTTGGTAAGTTTATTTACATTTATTGCCCTTAAAAGGCCTTGCGCGATATGAATGTTTCCAGAGGGTTCGAAACCATCGTACGCTACGATCTCTTTTTTATTTTTCTCCTTCCATATTAACATATCCCGCAATTCAGACTCTGTAATTATTTCTTCTCCAACTTCCTTTAATGTACCGATTTTCTCGTCTATCGTTAATGTCATGAGATGAAACACCTATTAACTTAATATTTTACATAAGTATAAAGCATTGGGATTTTTAATACATTCCCACAAAATCATTGTTAATTACATTGGTTAACCATAACCTTTTAGGTTGACCATTTTTAGATTTTTTTTCATAATTTTAACTGTATGTTTCATAGGAAAATCTCTTAAATATAACTTGAGATCTAAGACTAATCATTATGGTGATTATTGAGTCATTACCAGTAATGATAATTCTTTGGATTTTTGCGGCATTTATTTTTGGATACATGTTTAAAACAAGAAAAAATGTAGATAAAGATGTGTGGACATCTGTAGACGAGACTGCTCTTGGCGTACTCGTTATTGTGTTTACGATTTTATACCCATTTATTGTACTTAGATTTGGGAACGGATATCCCGGTCGAATTTTGAGCGAGCTAACTAGCGAGTTGTTAATTATAGGAAATCTATTAATTGTTGGAGTTACTGTGATTTTAATCATATGGGCGATATCTGCTAAGCTTAGGTTTAAAAAGAACCAAAATTATAGAGGTTATAGTAGTTATGAGGATTGGTGTAAATTATTTTTAGAAAAGTATCCAACGAGAAGCCCGCTTAATAGAAAAGTTACACACATGCTTCCCATTATTGTGGTATATGGTCTTTATATTATAGTATTTCTTTTCCAAGGTTTATTAGGACCGTATTGGGAAAGTTACGCTATGATTATAATTATATGCATTGGACTTGATTTTGCGATTTTTTTCATGCTTGGAGACACCGCAAGACTATACGACTTTTCGTGGGTGCCACCAAACGCTGCTAAATTATATATGGGAGCGATGACCGAGCACGAGATTAAGACATATACGAGTACTGCAGCAATGGTATTTGGTTTTGCGCCATTTTTATTCTTCAATTTTGAGATTTTTGCGATTCCGCTAGTAATTACGTCCCTCGCTGATGCTTTTGCCTATATTATTGGGAGTACATACGGAGTGCCTAAGGGACATTTCTTTCCAAAAAGTTCAAAAAAGACTTTTGAGGGATATCTAGCGGGTATCGTGTTTGCGTTTATTTCAGTTTTAATAGGAAGTATGTTTACAGATTGGTCTTGGGAAATAAGATTAAATGTCGGTGTTGTAATGGCTATAACCTTTTTTCTAATTGATTTTTTAAACCATAAGATACAAGATAATTATCTTAATCCTCTTTTATGCGGATTGGTTTTAATTATTTATTTAACAATCATTAATGTCCCAATTTCTTAAAAAATTGGGAATTTACTAAGAAGATTAGGCGAAATTTAACAATTTTTTTGAATTTCTATCTAACTAATTAGTTGTAATAAGATATGGCGAAATTTAACGACAAAAAAATCACATGAGATAACAAATATATAAATAGGTAAAATCTCATTTATAAATTAATTTTTTAACGTAAATTCTTTCTTTATAGGAAAAGGTATACATTAAAAAAAATAGAATTATAAAGACGAATATATAAGTTAATTATATCTAAGTATTTATTAAAAAAACAAATAAGAGTTGAAAGTTTTTGGCAGAAGAAGATTTTCTAAGCGCGAAAGCATTAGTGGTAGATAACGGAACTGGTATCTCAAAAAACGGATTTGCTGGCGAAGATCAACCTAGATCGGTTTTTCCAACGCTCATTGGGTACCCAAAATACGAAAGTATAATGACGGATGTAGAGCACTATACCCGAGAGTATTACATTGGAGAGGAAGCGTTACAATTGAAAGGCGTTCTCAAATTAATGTTTCCAGTTGAGCACGGTATTATTGAAGACTGGACTGCAATGGAAAAGATTTGGCACTACACATTTTATACAGATCTCCGTATCGACCCAAGCGAACATCCTGTACTTCTTACAGAGGCACCATTGAATCCACGACCTAACAGAGAAAAAATGTCCGAAATTATGTTCGAAACTTTTAATACTCCTGCATTGTATGTTGCGATGCAAGCAGTATTATCCCTATACGCGTCCGGTCGTACCACAGGGTGCGTAATAGATATCGGAGATGGTGTTTCGCACGTCGTTCCAATATATGAAGGATTTGCCTTGAGCCACGCAATTCAAAGAGTTGACCTTGCAGGTAGAGACATTACTACCTACTTGCAAAGATTGCTAAGGCAAAAGGGTTACACATTCACGACCTCTGCGGAAAAAGAAATCGTCCGAGATATCAAGGAGAAACTCTGCTATGTCGCAGTAGATCCAGAAAAAGAAATGATGCTTTCCAAAAAGGTTGCGGGTATGGAGAAATCCTACATGCTTCCAGATGGCGAGACGATTAATGTAGGAGTAGAAAGATTTCTTGCTCCAGAATGTTTCTTTAATCCATCAGTAATTGGAAAAGAATTAGAGCCACTCGACGACATCATTGTTGGAGCTATTTCAGAGTGTGATGTCGATTTGCGAAGAGATTTGTACGGAAATATCGTACTCTCTGGCGGTTCCACTATGTATCCAGGTTTAAAAGAACGTCTTACTAAAGAAGTGAAGGAGCAAATTCCTGAGAGCGTTGATGTAAAAATTATTGCTCCTCCCGAAAGAATGTATTCTGTATGGATTGGAGGTTCGATTCTCTCCTCTCTTAAGACATTCCATAGAATGTGGGTCACAAGACGAGAATACAAGGAAATGGGGCCTCAAGTTATTCATAGATGCTTCTAGCATCGAGGAAAGTTGCAGAAAATATAATACATTTTTTTTCCATATTTTTTTTAATCCTTTTAAAGTCTTTCAGTAGTAATTCATTTAGTTAGATTACTTTTTTGCACGGTTTTTTCTCATCATTATATATATTATTAAATATATAACATGAT
>JAHQWX010000315.1 GCA_029856375.1 Promethearchaeia archaeon
GCTTTTATTGCTTCTATCGCTACATCGGCGGCAATTTCGGCTGAAAACCAGGCATTAGGTACTCCATCACATAGTTCTGTATTTTCTAGTCCAGCAACATCTCCTATCAGCATCATTCCATCCGTATAATTTAGTATTTTACGCAATTTTTTATTAAGTCCTACGCTTATTTCGAATCCTTCCCATAATCTCGCTCGAAGTTTAATCCTAGGAGCGATTTCCTTTTTCCACCAAGGCAACTTCGAGGTAATATTGTTGTGATATTCGTCAAACAATTTGCTCAAATTTGGAACTCGTCCTTGATCCATTCTTAAGCACTGATCCTGCATGAAATGAAGGCTATTTCTATACGGCCAAACCATAAGCCCATTACCATGACCTAAAGGCGGAGCGATTTTCTGTTCGTCCCACCCCCAGCAAAATCGAAGGGTGTATCCAAAAATTTTGTCTATATCTTCCTTCGACATCTCGTAATCGTAAGTGTCAGCTAAAGAGATCGTTTCAGGTGGATATTTCTCTCTCACTCCCGCTTTAATAGCTAATAAGCCTTGAGAGCCCTCGGCATTAATCACTATCTTCGAACGAATTTTTTCTCCCTTATCCGTCACGATGCCTCTAATATTCCCTTCTTCTTTTATAAAATCAACTACTGTTGTAGATGTTCTCAAAACAGCTCCCGCTTCGACCGCTTTCTTGACTTCCCACTCGCAGAAAGGTTTGCAATATGTGTTATAACCGAACGCAATTACTGGAGACAACGGTTTTGGAATCTTTAACGAATCGTCTATGTCGATATCGAGTTTTTCTATGTCTTTAATAATGTAATTGATTATACCATCAGCAGGTCTTTCAAATGGCGGATTTCCATCTCTAATAAAAGCGGGACCGAATAAAAATCCATGAAAGGGAATCGTCAACCCAGATATAACTTTATCACCGACATTCTCTGATCTCTCAAGTATAAGGGTTTTTAATCCCGCATCCGCGCATTTTTTAGCGGCAACTGGACCTCCAAATCCGGCACCGACAATTACCACGTCAAATTCTTCGTCCATCTTGTAACAATGAAATTTTTCATGTTAATATTAAATATTTTCTTCGAGTATTATTTAATGTATTACAACAAATATGAATGAGTGAAAAATGGCAAGCGATATAGACAGCAGAAAAGCCCTAGAGCGCTTAGGTCTCTCAGGAAGCGAGATTGATGCTTATTTTTCGGTAGTTGGCAAAGGAATTTGCCTTATTTCAGAGATCGCGAAATATGCGAAAGTTGATGCGAGCGAAGCTCAAAATATAGTGAGCAAATTGATGGAAAAAGGCTTAATGAAAGAGATCCCTGGAAGAACGATTAGATTTCAAGCAATTCCACCGTATAGCGCCCTTTTACATCAACTTGAGGCGTTTCGAGATTTCGTTACCGAATTACGTAACAATGTGCCCACGCAACTCCAAGAAGAATTCGAAAAATTTGAAAAGGGTTTTTCGAGAGTCTCCGGTCTTGACGATTTCAAAAAGTTTATTCTTCAAGTGGAAGAAGAAATTCCGAGAAGACTCATGGATAAATTTACTGATTTTGCTCAAAAATTCCAAAAATTTCAAGAATTAGAGGAATTTGAACAATTCGTTGCAGCGATGAGGGATTCTGTTCCACAAGAATTAGGGAACAAATTTGCGCAATTCTCTGGTCAATTTGATAAGCTTAAAGAGATGGAAAATTTTAGAAATTTCGTCGCTGGAATAAGAGAAAAAGCGCGAGACGAACTTACCACGAGGTTCAGCACGCTAGAAACGGAATTTACCGAACTAAAGCAACTAGATGTTTTGAAAGAGAAATTTAAAGAGATTGGAGAGACTGTCCCTCAGCAATTGAAAGGTAGTTTTTCGAGTTTTCAGGAACAATTCTTAAAAGTTGCGGGATTAGACGGATTTAAAGATTATGTTATTGATGTGAAACAATCGTTACCTCAAAAGATTGGGGGAGAATTTAAGCAAATTGAAGAGTCCTTCTCGAAGCTAAAAGAATTGCAGGATTTTGCGCAATTTGTTAAGGGTATAACTACCACAGTTCCCGAAGAGATGGTTGGAAAATTCCAAGCTTTTGAGGAAAAGTTCAAAAATGTTTCAGGATTAGTAGAATTTAAAGGTTTTATCCATCAGCTTCGAGATAATATTCCAAACGAGTTAGCGGGTCAATTTAGCGAGTTTGAAGAATCAATTACAGGAATTAAGAGCGCAATTCTTAACACAGAAATGACCTTGTTTAGCAATTACGCAAAAATTATGGGCGATGTATTTAACGATTTTATTGAAGCATTTGTTTCTGAGGTCGTTATGGACCAGATAGACAAGTTAAAAGATATTTTTCAAAAAAGAGTCATCGAAGGCGTTCAAAATATACTTGGGAAAGTATTTTTAAAGACAGAAACAATGAGTCAAGAGGTATTAGACTCGTTTGAGGAGTTAAGAACTTGGTTAATGAACGAAATTATTACTGGACTACAAACCACTTTAAATTCTGTGAACGAAAAAGTAGACGGTGCAGCTGAAGGGGTGACAACAGGATTTGATAGATTAAAAGATTGGATAACTAACAAGGTTACGGGCGATTTAGAGAATTCTTTAAACGAAGTCGAGCAAGGAGCGTTGAGCGCGTCTCAACAAGTTTTAGGCGCGATAGACAAACTACAAGGGTGGTTTGATGAGAAAGTAGTTGCGGGATTAAAAACGATTCTCACTAATATGGAAGAAAAACTGGGACAAGTGGCGCAACAAGCTGCTGAGAGCTTAAAGGATGTGAGAGGGTGGTTTATAAAAGATGCTATCGAAGGAATTGAAACTACTTTAGCAGAGACGCAAAATGCTGTAGGAAAAGTACAATCGGAGGTTAAAGAGTCGTTAGGAAAGCTAGAAGAATGGTTTAGAGGTGAAGCGATAAATCAATTACAAGGTTCCTTGGAAAAAGTTGAGGGAAGGGTAAAAACAGCGAGCGAGGAAGTTGTTAAGGGCTTTAACGAAATGAGAAATTGGGTGGGAACGGATGTCATCGAAACAATAAAGAAAACAATGGGCGATGTAACTTCAAAAGTCACAACTGCAAGCGAAGAAATCGGTAAGGAAATCAATAAATTAAAAGAAATGTTCTCAAATAGAGTCGTTGATAACACCTTTACAATGTTGAGCGGGATCGAAGATAGATTATGGGAATCGGAATCCGTAATGAAAGCGTTTTGGGATAAGGCTTTAAGCGAAATTAATTTCAGATTTCAGGAAGTTTGGTTTATTCAAGGAGCAGATGCTATGATTGGAGAGATCTCTTCAATTGCAACGAGAGCCAAATCTAAATTATTTATCGTCGCTCCGAGAATTGATGATATTGATTTTGTACCTT
>JAHQWX010000316.1 GCA_029856375.1 Promethearchaeia archaeon
TAAAAAGAAAATTTGATCTTTTCGAAACCTTAACTGACATTAAACGGGCAATAGGAACATACAATAGAGTGGAACTTCTACTGAAGGAACGATTAGATGATTACGATGTTAAAGAAAAAGATCTCACTATAGATGAGAAGGTTTTTCACGAAAACATTAAACCCCTTTATGAAAAAACGATTAAGGCAAAAAATGCGACAACGAAGCTTGAAGAGAACCTTAATGGGATTCTAATGGAATTAAGAGAATTAGGTATTACTGACGAAGATATCGAGAAAATCTCAAGTCTTACGGGCGAATATAAAGCAGATATCGAACAAATTATATTAGATACTATCGGATCTGATAAAGCTCGTCAAAAAACTGTGAAATCGCTTATAAATAAGATTGACGCAATTTTTGACGAATATGACGAGTGGAGAGAAGAAGATTTTAAAATATTTTAAATTCCTGTTTAATATTCGAGTTCATGAAAGATCTGCTGCTCTAGATCTAGTATATCGTCTATATCCTTAATTTCTTCGGACGCAATTTTTGTGAGAAATTCCTTGAGTTTCTTTTCTTTTGTTTTATCCTCGGGAAAGATGAATGAGTTACGATAATGTTCCCAATCAATGATTTGGGTAAGAATTAGAAATAAATTCTGAATATGTCCAAATTCAATGATTTCCTTAAACTTTTCGTTATTAATTTTTCCTAACACCAAGTCGTCGTAGAAATTACTTAGATCGTCGTAATAATTGATTACCCGCGAAATATTTTTAAGTTGTTCCGTTAGTGCTGCTTTCGTAACCGGATTTTCTTTATCCTTGTAGAGAAGATCGTAATACTCTAAAATGAAATCTTTTAGACTCTGAAGCTTCTGCTGAAATCGTCGAGTTTTCATAACGCGATCGAAGAGCGGGTTCTCTCGCTCCCTATAAAATTCAAGTTCGAACTTCACATGCGAGATAATCTCAAGAAATATGTCTTTAATACTTCCACTAAATACAGACACGATTTAATCACACAGCTTTGATTTGCTATTATGTTCTATCTTAATATTTTTATAGACACAGCAGTTTAAAATTCTAATTGTTTTTATTTCCTAAGACTTCTATCTTTAACTAGTTTTTTGTACTTCAAACCCAAGATATGAATCTTCAAAATATAGAAAGGTGAAAAAAGCGAATATCTGAAGCTTCTTCTAAATGGATTTCTTCTTAAGTACTTAAATCTTCCCATGTATTTGCTTAAAGATTTATTAATATTGCTGAGTTTTATAAATCGCGAGGCTATTTTTTCGAGTTCTAATGTATCGTTATATAGATAAAAGTTAGAAGCTCTTAAAGACCATTTTATTGCTTCTAATTCGTATTTTGTAGTTGCGTGGTAAAAAGGACTTATTCCCAACGCGAAAATTGAAATAATTAAGTTAAGTAGAATGCTCTTGATCATTCCAAACGATGTAATTTCGATTTCTTTGTCAATATGCCTTAAATCCTTTCCTATTAGTAATATCGAAGAACTGATGACGCTTTTTAAAACAATATCTCTTGGCGCAAATAAAAAAGCGAAAACTCGATTTACTCGAAATATGCGAGAAAACTTTTTTGAAAGCCAATGTATTTTTCGAGTAATAAAATGGGAAACATACATCCCCGTCGATTTCTCAATAACTCTGAGCAGAGGAGCTAAAAATTTGTGTTGGATTTCGTTCAGGTCGTGTTTTATTTCTAATTCTAAAAAATACTTTTCGAGAGATTTAATTTGGGAGTCTGTAACATCATCAGAAAGGATCACGAGTAAATCGCAATCAGATATTTTGGAAGTATCGTTATTATAAGTATTACTTCCAAATAGCATTAGAGATACAATCTTATCTTGTCCAATTTTAACCTCGAGAAATTTTACCAAGTCTCTAATGTAATAATGAACCTGCTTATTTGAAACGAGTGCTCCATTAAGCTGACTCTCGATCGATACAGACGGGCTCTTAGGTTTTCCCTTACTAGTTGAATTTACCAAACAATGAACCTTTTTTAAAATTTTAAAAAATCGTTTATATAAATAAATAAACCATTAATAAAAAAGTTATATCTTATTTGCAACTCTATACGCCCTATGAGTTGCTTCTAATATCGTCGCAGGTTTTTCAGCATCACCGATTATAAAACACTTGTATTTCCCCATCGATTTTATTTTATTATACAAATCATCGTTTGGTTTTACGCCAGTGGCAATTATTACGGTATCAATTTCTTCCAGCTCAAGGTCCTCCTGACCGGGGAGCGAATATGTAATTTTATTCTGTTCAATTTTCGAAATATTAGCGTTCGTTACTATCTTCACTCCTAACCTATCGCACTTTCCCAATAATACCCATTTTGTCGTTTTTCCAATACCAGCACCGACTTTTGGAAGCATTTCTAATACCGTGACATTCTTGTATCCCTTATATAACATATCTAACGCCACTTGGGGATCCAAACAATTGTAAAAGGTTAAAAATTCTAATGCATCGCATTTTAAAGCACCATATTTCGCCACATAAATAGCAACTTCAATCCCCGTTGCACCGCCACCGATAATTACGACATTTTTCCCAAGCGGTGCGTTGCCTCGCAAAATGTCCGTCGCTAAGAACACATTTTCGTTATTGATACCCGGAATTGGTGGCATAATGGGTGTGGTACCGGTTGCGAAAATCACCACATCTGGATTAACTTGTTCAACAGTTTCCTCAGTAACATCAACTCCTAAATGCAATTTAATCCCAAATTTCTCGATTTGATAATCGTAGTAATCAATTAATCTGGAAAACTCACGCCGACCGGGTGGCGTATAAACTGAATCAATTAATCCTCCGATGGCATTTTCTTTGTCGAATAATTCAACTTCGTGCCCTCTCAGTGCTGCAACCCTTGCCGCTTCTAAACCCGCCGGACCCGCTCCGATTATCATTACCTTCTTTTTCTCTTTCAGTTGATTTAAGGCGTTCTTCTTTTCGTTTCCCGCAACTGGATTTCTTAAGCATTGAATGGGTTTTGCGATAAATACATTGTCGAAGCAACCTTGATTACACGCTACACAGTGTCGAATATCCCTTAATTCCCCCTTTAATGCTTTATTTGGGAGATAAGCATCAGAAATTAAAGCCCTACCAAAACAGATGCAATCTGCTTTATCAGCCATTAAAATCTCTTCTGCTAAGATGGGATTGTTTATTCTATTAGAGGAAAAAACGGGAATTGATACTATTTCCTTAATATTAGCTGCGAGATACGAATAAGCTCCTGGTGGGACATCTGAAGTTATCTGAGGGACTTTAGTTTCGTGCCACCCTCCTGTAACATTGAGGAAGTCTAAACCCGCCTTCTCGTACGCTTTGGCTACTTCTCTATACTCTT
>JAHQWX010000317.1 GCA_029856375.1 Promethearchaeia archaeon
CGCCCAATTTTATGTTTTGTCTAATTTAAAATTGCGAAGTAAGCATTGAAGTAGATTCTCTAATGGTAGAGAAAAAATAAAAAAAAAAGAAAAAAGAAAAAATTTGTATTTAGTTCTCTATCTTATTGCCTTGTTTTTCTTCCTCGTAATTAATATCGTTGCAACGCCCACGAGAGTGATTCCACCAAGAAGCAGCAAGACAGCCGTGATCTGAGTTTGTTCCCAAGTCATATAAACGCTGAAGGTAGGGTCGTGCCAGATTCCTTGACCAGTTCCATTGAACGCCCAGTAATTAACTGAATATAATAGCGCGTTAGCTTCAACATTAAGATAAGTCTCTGAAGTAAATGAATTAGTTACATCGTCTTCGTTGACATGAGTCTGAAAACTCTCAACGCCCGCTTCAAAGAGTGCTAATGGGATTAAGCTTGTAGAAGCTTGGTATTTGGCTGCGGTTGCTCTAGTTACTCCCACTTCGTAGTATGGTCCCGCGATGTCGACAAAAGGCGTATTAGCAATACCCAACATGTAATCTCCAATGTATAATTGATGGTCAGTTGAGTTGTAATCGTCCGAGGTTAGCAATTCTTCGTCGTCGTCGTACGCTAAGAGTTTCTCCTGGCTTACTTCGTCAATGGTAAGATTTAAATGCACATGTAAAACCGAAGAGAAGTAAATAATCGATAAATCGTTCGTACCAATATCGCCATTGGCGTTCGGAACGCCGTCTGCGTCGTTCCAAGGAGCGAAAAATTGATCGAGCTTAACTCTACCAGAAGCCAAGTTCATAACAGTTCCGTCGTCTTTTTCCAATGTCGCGGTAATATTTGGAATAAACGAGAATCCAAAGTACGCGAAATCAAGTTCTTCAACCGGGACGGTGCCAATATAATCTTCAGGGCTCATCCCAATTGGGACCGCGGCAATTTCTAGGTCAGTCATATTTAAGCCCCACGATACTTGCTGTTGTCCGTCAACTGAAGTTATGTGAGGTTCAACGAACAAAAACTTCTTAACTTCACCTAACATAAGTCTATGTGAAACTTCAGTAGTTCGTGGTACCATGACGGGGTTTCCATCGACGATAATCGTTTCGTTGGTAGTTCTATTAATTACAGGTCCGTATTCGACAGATATTTTTTTATCGCCGTTCGCATCGTTGTACAAGAAAGCACCTGTTAAATGATGCGTGAACAAATAGAACTCAATGTCGCACCCTTCGAAAATCTCTGCTAAATTCGTGTCTGCAAATGGATTGCCACCGTCTTGGGCTGTATATGGACCTACTTGACCTCCCGCGCCTTCGACCATTCCTGTTAGCATATCAATAATTTCGGCTGCGTCGATAACGATATGAAAGTTTTTAATCCATAATTGGACTAAATCGAACGTGAAGTGAGTCCATGTATTTTTGAGAACTCCCGCTTCGTCAGGTGATAGTAAGAATTTCATGTACGGATCCTTTAAGCTATCCGCTATGTCACTCCAATTCAAACCGTTAACCCATTCCTTTGGAAGTGGATTGTCCCAAGCAGTTCCGTTTGAGAAGTACCAAGTCTTATTTAGCGTGAAATCAGCTCCTGTTTCAACTTCTAAAGTCTGCCACGAAATTGGGTTCATCATTAATAACTCGTCGCCGTTGATTATGTCGTTGATGTGGATAAGTAAATATGCGATAACTTCGACCGCTTTTCCCGCTAATCGAACCATTTCGTTTTCTACTTGTTGCTGAGGTGCACCGGTTTGTTGGAGTCTTTCAATAGATTCGTACATTTCTCTTCCAAAATCGATAACTCTCTGCAATGCGTTAATGAGCGAGTAATCGCTGTCCCAGAGAATTATCGTTACGGCCGCACCCATCGTGAAAGTGTAATTTACGCTCCCACTTTTGTTAATAACGCAATATGGGTCGCCGTTATGAGGAGGTTTAGTAATATTACTGTTTTTATAGTAGAACTCAGGAATCCAGAAATACTCGTGGTCGGCGTCAGAATAAGTTTCGTTTTCAGTATGGGATTCCTCTACTGACGCGTTCAGCATAAAAACGCCCGGCAGGGTTTCTCGCGTGGATATATCAAGCCCTTGCATGAAAACTATCTCCAGAACCTTCCCTAATACCGCTCCTGCAAAACCGAATTGTCCAAACATGTTCATTGCAGCTCCCATTCCACCCCACAATTGATTGGGATTGGAAAACATACCGCTACCTCCGACTTGATTAGTGCTGTAATCTTTAGAATCTTCTGCGGAAACCAGCATGGGTAAAGATAGAGATGCGCTTACAAGGAAAGCAATAACTATTACAGTTTTAAAACTTCCTTTACTCATATCCATCCCTATTTTTAAGAAATTTATAAAAAATGTATTTTATTGGTTTAATATTATAAAAACGCATTTTTATAAATTCGGTTTCTATTACAGTAGAATAATGTATGATTGAGTCGCTTCAGCTAGTACTCTTAAGGGAAATCGTTTATTTTTGCGTGAAATATATAAGTTTACTCTTCAATGTTTCGTTTGTTAAAGAGTGAAGCGTAGTCTTAAAACTCTCTTTGTAAAAAGAGTCTTTTATAAAAAAGGTGTGAAAGATTTGCACAAAGTATGCCTATTCAATGTCTTCTAGCCTTAAAAACGTAATAAAAAATATCAAGATAAACGCGGCTGCGGAAATTACTAAGCTCAAATTTTTTAAGTTGGTCCCAATTTCAAAGTATTCGGGAAGCTCGATCAGAATGCTCGAACCCATGAATACAATTGCGATTAAGTACCCAAAGAAATACGACTTAAACGATTTATTTTGCATTTTGCCTTTAATTAAATTCGCAACGGCTACGAAAAGAACGATGAAAAACCCAGCGTAGTAGAACAAGTTCACCACTCCTATTTGGAACCACTCTAGAAACAAAAAGAAACCCGTCAGGAAGGCTTCAAACACAATTACTCCTCTAAAAAAGCTCTTGTCGTTTTGTTTCACGTAAAACTGCTCGTATTCGCTCACGCCAGACGTTTTAAACAAAATTATCAGAGAGCCAAACGCTAAAGCAGTACATAGAGAGTTAGATACGATGTAAATGTACTCGAGCATGGGAATCCACACATTAGACCACAATTGGGAAGAGAGGGTATAAATCTCAGGAACTATAATGATCCCACAAATCACAGGAGGGATACAAAATAAAACTATTAGGACTTTGGTTAGAGAAGAGGTTTTTTCCTTTTTGCTCCAATCTTCCACTCGCATCGTCGATAGACGCCACCCAAACGAGGCGAAGGAAATTGTTGCGAATATCGGAGTGATGAGCGGGTAAATGAAAATAAGTAAAATGAAAACAGCGTTTAGTCCATAAAAGAATTTTAACCTGAGAGGGACGACCCCGATCGTTTT
>JAHQWX010000318.1 GCA_029856375.1 Promethearchaeia archaeon
TTTGTATTTGTTTCTTTTCTAATTTACTCATTTCAATAACCATACATTTTAATCAAAAAGGCCCATAAGCCCTCTTGTTCTCGCTTCAATAGCGTGTTGGGGGCATAACTCCATGCAACACAGACACGAGATGCACTTCTTTCTTAAATATGAAGGGTACTGTCGCGGTTTAAATTCAATTGCCTCCGCTGGACAAATCTCTGCACACTCTCCACATTTTACACACAACCTCCGATTCAAGAATGGAATTTTCTTCATAATTTTGTATCCCAAATGACCCGTGAGATAACTTACAAAACTAGTCATGAAACTGCCTGGAACTTTAAACCTAGGTGTTTTTCGCTTTGCTTCATCCAATGATACCCCAACTATTTCAATATCAGCAAAATTAGAGATTCCCAAGTTCCTTTCAGCGACATTTTTTAAATGTGGGACGAATTTTAGTCCATCAAACTTACCTATTTCTAGCGCAATCAAGTCCATTGCTAACTCATCCGTACCCGCAAGTATTAAGTTCCAATTAATCATATCCCCCACATTTGGCCCGCGCGGACCCTGCATTATCCTATGTAAATCATAAACAGTTAATCGATTTGGTTTATTCCTCACGAGCCAAGAAAAATTATCGGCAAGTACTTCTCCAAATCTCATAGCGGTATTACCTAAAAGATGATATCTAGCCTTTAAGCCCCCCGGAATTATACCCCAATAATTTTTTATCGCTCCCGTTATCGTGGCTTCCGCGTGCGTTTTTAATTTTGGTAGATTAATTAAAATATCGCAGTCTTTCACGGGCTTTGACACAAGGAATTTTTTCATCCTTATGGCATCTTCAATAGCTTCTTCAACTGGAATTTCGCTCTCGAAATTAACAAACTCTAAACCTTCCCTTTCACAAATTTCAGAAAGTCCAATTTTTTCGGCAACATAAGAAGCGTTTTTTTTAAATTGCCCGGGGGAATCTCCAATTTTTGCGTTTTTTATCGATACACCAATATTCTTGAGGTAAGAAATAACTCCCTCGACAAAGCTTGGCTGAGTAGTTGCATCTTTTTCGGCTGAGAGAAGATTTGGCTTTAAAAGAATGTAATCGGATTTAGTAAAATCAAATGGCAAATCTTTCTCGATTAGTTTAATCGCTGCTTCCACGGCTTCAGGAACGCTATTATATTCGGTTACATTAACAATACTTACTTTAGTTTTCATTTCAGACCATTTCACCAAGAAAAACTATTAATATTAGCAAATTTGACTCCTTTCATTTTCATGTTTTCTAAAGATTGAGAGATATTTCCTTCGGGTAAATCTATGCCTTTAGTCAAATCTAAAAGTAAATACACATTAAATCCGAAGTCAGTAGCATCAATCGCGGAAAAATAGCAACAATAATCCAATGCCAATCCGCAGATAAATATTCTTTCGATTTTTAGAGATTTTAGCATTCCGGTAAGCCCAGTCTCCGTTTTTTTATCATTCTCTAGAAATGCGGAATAACTATCTATTTCGGGATTTGTGCCTTTCCTTATTATCGCCTTCGCAAAAGGTGTTTTTAAAGATTTATGAAATGCAGCCCCTTTTGTGTCTTGGACGCAATGATCGGGCCATAAGACGGGTCCAATTGCTTCAGTTTGATACTCATCCCCAGGATTTTTTCCAGGATGAGCGCTTGCAAATGATTTATGGCCAGGAGGGTGCCAATCTTGAGTTAAAATTACTGGAGAATTGTTTTCATGGAATTTTTTTGCCAACTCGTTTATGCCATCTACAATTTGATCGCCTTCTTCTACAGGTAAAGCGCCACCTGGCATAAAGTCGTTTTGAACATCTACAACAATGAGCGCATCGCTTTGAGATATATTGATATCGTTAATATATTCAATATCTTTAAAATTCAAGAAAATCACCCTCTTCAACTATTGAAAATTGGTTCCTTTTAATTATTATTTAATTAAGTACCCTTAATAATAAATAATTTCATCAGTACTATTATTTTATACCAAATTAAGTGATATTCAAACATTAATTATGAATCAAAACACTGAAAAGAAAGAAATTATTGAGGATTTACCTAGAATTGGTTCAGTTCTGCATAATTTCGCGTTTTCAGAGGAGGAGAAAAGACAGAAAATACTGAAAAAATGGAAGCGGTTAAATAAATATTTTGTTCTTCCATTGTACCGAATAGGGTTGCTCCCACTATTAGGTGTTGGTCGAATTTTTCTTATTTTAAAAACTATTGGTAGAATTACGGGAAAAATAAGAAAAACTCCATTAGAATATCATTGGATTGAAGAAATTATGACCGTTTTTTCTGGGAGAGGAGAAAACTCTGGATGGATAAAAAATATTCATGCTAATCCAGATGCAGTTTGGGTTAAACATGGATTTCATAATTTTAAAGCCCGCGTTGAATTTGTTAACAATAACGAGGAAAAACTCAAAATAGTTAAATGGTATGTTTCTAAGCATCCTAAACCTGCGAAAATGTTGTTCGGTTGGGATTCAAAAATTGATGATCCAGAAACTACCGATTTTACTAAATTACTGGTTCTTATAACAATAATGCGTTTACATAAAGATTAAGTAATTATGGTAAGTTAAGACTCAGGCTTATAATATCCCAATTAGATCAACCATTATTGTTCCAAACCTCAATAGAGCAGTAATCGGATCGAAATCAAAGGACACGGATCGATCCTTCTCGAGCGAATTAAGATAAAATTCTAATCCTTCTACACCGAAATTATTCACAAGTAATTCGTAGCTCCATAAACATACCTCCGGAAGTCCAAGATTTTTAGCGATAAAAGCGTCGTCAATTAATTTACAGATAGAATCTTCGTACGGAAATATGTTCACGCAACATAATGCCATTGCGCTATTATTGGGAAATAACTTTTGCATTGTCCGCCCGTACGAATAAACCAAATAAGGCCCTAGATCCATTCGAATGGTTTCGAAATAGACTGTTCTATAAACCATATACGCGTGATAATCCCAATCGTGAGGGGGTATCGTTGGAGTGCCCATTAAGGATTGTATATCAGCGTCGAGATCTCCTACATCGTCTAAAACCATTGGAAAAGCAGAATACATAACTTCAAAACCCGCTGATTTTATGTCCGCAATAAGATCGTCGTATTTGGAAACTGCTATCTGGTGTAAATTTGATGTTGCCATTCCCCGTAGATTAGCAATTGCTCCAAAAAGATCAAAGTTAGCGATTTGGTTTTGCAAAGGGTACATTCTCTGGACATCTGGTTCCGTGTCTATTAGTACTCCTTCAAATTCTATACTATTGTTCTTAGCCCATTCAAGAAATCTATCGATCATTTGAGGCCACTTGTCCACATTCGTATCCGCAGCATATACTCCGTCA
>JAHQWX010000319.1 GCA_029856375.1 Promethearchaeia archaeon
TCAAAAGAGTAAAAGTGAATATGGGGCCACCCGTTCTAGAGTGCGAGAAAATTCCCGTCATACCGCATAAAGATAAGAAACAATGTATATTGGAACAAATACAAGCTGGTGATAGAACTTACGATTTTAGCGCAGTATCGATGGGCAATCCGCACGCCGTAATTTTCAAAGAAGAGGCGCTAGACGCTACGGAAGTAGAAAAGTATGGTGCTATTATCGAAACGCACGAAAGATTTCCAAAGAAAACTAACGTAGAGTTCCTTAAGGTAACATCAAAACGGGAAGCGCATCTAAAGGTTTTTGAAAGAGGTGTAGGAATAACTAAAGCATGTGGAACTGGGGCGTGTGCCGCAGTCGTTGCTGGTACTATTTTAGAAAAATTTGATAAAAATAAACCAATTACGATCCATATGAACGGCGGGGATTTAGTAGTTAATTATTCCGAAGAGGGAGTATATATGGAAGGCCCTGTTGAAAAAGTATTTAGCGGTCATATAGACCACATTGAGATTTAAGTTGTAGTTTCTAACGGATTTTGTTTATTTTTTGAAAAAAATACTTAATTTAGAGGAATGAATGCAAAACAATAAATAATTTGTTGCTCTAATACTCATAATTTAAGGAGTGATTAAGATGGATTATTCTGATTGGCTAAAAAACAAGGGTTTAGAATATATCGACAATCAGTTGTATTTTGGTGGAATGAATACAATTGATATTGCGAAACGATATTGTACCCCAATTTACATTATAAGTGAGGATATTATACGCCAAAGATATAAAGCTTTAAAGGAAGCGCTAAATAAAGAATATCAAAATAACAGCATTCATTACGCAGTCAAAGCTAATTCAAACTTAGCTTTTTTAAAAGTACTCGAATCAGAGGGTGCTTCATTAGATTGCGTATCTACTGGTGAAATTCATTTATGTATTAAAGCTGGTTTTTCCCCAGAAAGAATCATTTATACGAGTAATAACATAACGAACGACGAGTTGAGGTACGCGTTACAAAAGAAAGTAATTATTAATCTCGATCATACATGTCAAGTGCAAAGGTTAGTAAATATGGCAGACGAAGTTGGTTATAAACCAGAACTGCTTTCCTTTAGAATTAATCCAGAATTTGGAGGTGGCCATCACGACCATTGCATCACCGCAGGGAGGCATGTGAAATTTGGTATTCTCGAAGAAAACATTGTTGACGCCTATAAAACAGCGATTGACAATGGATTCACGCGATTTGGGGCTCACATTCATATTGGTTCTGGTATCCTTGAGATGGAGCCTTTCGTAAATGCCACAGAGAAGTATCTCTCAATCGTTAAGAAAGTACGAAAAGAATTGAACATCGATTTTGAATTCATCGATTTTGGCGGTGGACTTGGCATTCCTTATAGACCATCAGAAAATCCTCTCGATTTGAGCGAATACGCGTTGACAGTATTGTCGAGGTTTAAATCTGCTGTACAAGAAATGGGTTTATCCGATCCCAAGTTTATCATTGAACCAGGACGTTATTTATCGGCTGAAGCTAGCGTTGTCTTGACTGAAGTAAACACTATTAAGAAAACTCGAGACAAAAATTTTGTAGGAACAAACGGCGGATTTCAAGTACTAATTAGACCAACCATCTATGGCTCGTATCACCATATAATTAATTGTAACACCTCAAGGAAAGATAAAAAGATTCACGCAGATATTGTTGGACAAATTTGCGAATCTGGCGATATTATCGGGAGAGATCGAGACATAATCGAACCAAGAGAAGGCGAATTTCTAGCAATTCTTGACGCCGGAGCGTATGGTTTTACAATGGGAAGCGAGTATAATTCAAGACCCCGACCTGCTGAAATTTTGATAAGCAGTGGAAAGACTTATGTCGTAAGAGAAGCAGGTTCGTTCGAAGATTTAGAACGCCACCAAATAATACCAGATCATTTATTGAAATAATACGACAAACGAAACTTTTTTAATATCTTTCTGTCTTTTTAATATTAGAAGCAAATTGAATTGGATACCTTCAATTTGTTTTGATGATGAGACAGCGATATTGAAATTATTCCTACGAGGAATAATTAATGAAAGGACTAGATCTGCTCTGATATATTATTTTATTTTTTTTATAGTTTTATCTCAGAGCCGCAAGCCCAACACGATTCGCCTTTTTCTTTTAGCGTCTTTGCGCAATTAAAACAGTAAAAAGTTTTGCAATCGGGGCATAAATATATAGCAGTATCGATTGGGCCTTTATGTACAACGCATATAAATTCCGTTTCTTGGATATCGATCTCAGACTCTATTTTTCGTAATTCCTCAAATTCTTCAGGCGTTAAAACGTTTTTTCCCTCAAAGCTTGCCTTGCCTTTTTTAGGAACTTGTGCTTTTTCTACTTTGGGTTTAGCTTCAGCACCATTTAACTTAATACTTACCTGCTCTTCTCCAGAATCGAGCTCTTTTCGTTCTGGGATAGCCGTTGGAGATAACATTTGCATCTCTACATCTCGAAAACTTGAATCACTTATGTCAGGCGATGCTAAGCTCGATTCTTCGGGGATTGGTTTTTTAAAATATCTTTTATACGCAAAAAATAGAAAAAAACTAATTCCTGTGGGGAGCGCAATGAAAAAAATAATCCAAAAAATTAATACAAAAGGGTCCCCATCGTCTTGCTCTCCATTGTCAGGAGCGGTGCTAGTTATGGTAATCGATACAATAATAGAATCTGCTGTACCCATTTGTCCGATGTCGTCCGTATATTCAATGGTGTAAATATAAGTTCCAACTTCTGACCGATTAATCGGTACATCTAAAGCAACACTATGTACCCAACTTGCCCAATCTCTCCAAACATACATATTTCCTGTAGTATCGTTTGCCAATATACGATATTCTCCTCCACCGTAGACATTGTAGAGAGTCCAATTCAGTGTTTCCGATCCATTTAAAAGCGTCTCAAAATCCTCTGGGTGATTTGAATTCGGTAAAGAGCTCTCGAATCTCTGCGCGTATATATCGTGGTCTGACACGCCTTGTGCATCTTTCCATGCGATTATTGCACCTCCGGCTTTATCGCTACAAAGACTAGGCTCATTTTGGGAATAATATGTATGGGTTGCTTTAATACCATCAAGTGCCCATCTTATTGTCCCATTTGAATATATCCATTGAGCGAAAATATAGGAATTACCATATCTATAATCCCTCCAAGCAATAATCGACCCCCCCAACTCGTTACTAATTACATGGTGCGAATCTTGTTTCAAATCGGCCGCACATATTGATATACCATTTACTGACCATTGTATATTACCTGCTGAATTAAGTCTTTGCGCAAGAAGATTTTCTTCTTCTATCCATACAATGA
>JAHQWX010000011.1 GCA_029856375.1 Promethearchaeia archaeon
GCCTCATGAAACAATTATGTTCGATTACTAATACGGAATTTGACGAGGTGAGATGGAAGGCTTCGTTAATAGCAGAATTTAAAAAAGATGTGAAAAACGAGATGATCGTTGCCATCGACGAAGAAAAGAATAACATGGTTGCCGGTATGGCATTGGTTTCTATTAGAAAAACGAATTTCGGATTTTTATTTGGAAATATTTCAAACCTAATAGTCGATCCTAATTATCGGGGGGAGGGAATAGGCGAAAAATTATTAAGATACACAATTGATTTTTTTAAAAAAAATCACATAAATTCGGTTAGAATTATTGTGAAAACCGAATTGGACGATGTTGCGAGGAAACTCTTCGCGAAATTTGGTTTCAACGAAATTTTTAAAGTACTTGAATTGAATATATAATATTTTATGAACAAAAAAAAGATAAATAGAGTGTTGATTGTTGGTTATTAAAAAATATAAAAAAGGTAAATGCATTCTTGTCCAAGGACCTGCAAAGGTGGAGTTGCTCGAGGGTTTTATTGAAATTTTTGGTAAAAAAATTAAATCAACAAAAAGTAAAGACAAAAATAAAGCAAAAATGGATACGGATTTTGATAGTGAGAGCGTTGTAATATTATCTGAGGGTATTCAATATCCATTTTTAATGCTTGAAGACTCCGAGCTTGATTTCTACGTAAGTAATGAAGATTTCATTACAGAATTGGATAAAAACTCGATCCCAGAAAAATGGATTAATGTTACGAATGAAATCGTAGAAGAAATAAAGAGTTCAAATGAAAAAAGACCATTAATTGTTATGGTTTTAGGATTAAGTAGCGGAAAAACTACAATTATTAAATATTTAGCTAATAAATTATTCGAAAATGGATTAAGAGGCGGGTATTTAGATTCGGATTTAGGACAACAGACTTGCTACATCCCAACTACAATCAACATGGGAGTTATAGATAAATTTATTTTATCAGCCCAAGAATTTGGAACAATTAACACGAGATTTATAGGTTCAACCTTTCCCAAATCCGATTTAAAATACATTTTACCCTATTATTCTAAAGAGTTAATCGATGATTTTTCTAAAAAACGAAAAAAAGCAAAATTCATCCTTATTGATACTGATGGATGGATTAAAACAGAGACCGGTATTCATTACAAGAATTTTTTTGTGAATACAATTAAGCCAGATTATGTGATTATTTTTAGAAATAAGGACGCTTCAGAATTAGGAGAAATAGAAAATAAGATTAAAAGCTTAGAGCCCAAACCAAAAATCTATCCTATCGAAGAGTTAAACGAATATCTTTTCGAAAGGAATAAAGAAGACCGCCGATTTCTAAGACAAAGGCAATTTTCTATGGTTTTTGAGCAATTTCGGAAAATTACTATACCATTTAACGATATCATTCTCGTGAAAGAAGAATACGACATGCAGAAAGATAAATTAATTGAAAAAACATTGGATTTAAGGGAATTAGATAAATTACCATACCACTATGTTATCGTCGGATTGAAAACAGAAAAAAACGAGTTGATTAACATTGGTCTCCTGTTCAGCATTAATTTGGAAAAGAGCTACTACCTAATTTATTCAGATATTACCTATAAACAACAAATAAGCATAAAGAAGATAACAATTGGAAGTCTGAGGTTATCTACTAAGGGAAATTATCAGGGTTATCTTTATTTATAGATTTTTTTATGTGTTTAAACTATGCTTTCAATAGTTGCCGTAGTAATTAATAATCTTGAAGTTACAAGAAGATTTGTATCAAGCGTCCGGCAATATACTGATGGTGAATATGAGCTTATTTTAATCGACAATGGTTCGAACGATGAAGGGGCTAGTGATTACTTCAAAAAAGTTGCAGAAAAATATTATAGATTTGAAAAAATAATTGACTTAGCGAAAGCATGGAATAAGGGAATTGAATTGTCAAGAGGAGAGTATATCGCGGTGGTTAATAATGATGTGGTTGTGCCTCCTAACTGGTTTAAACCATTAAAAGAAACTCTTGATTCACATAAAAAAGCGGGAATGGTAAGTCCTATTACATATTGGTTAATAAGAGATGGATTTTTTAAGTATGAGGCTTTTAATAATTTCGATAAAACTTTTAGCAAACCATTTAAACTTGAGAGATTTAAAGAAGTGATTTGGGGAGAATTTTGCGTTTTTAAGAGAAATGCTCTAAAAGAGGTTGGTGGATATTGTGAACTATATAAAAGATTTGGCGCGGAAGATTTAGAGATATGTTTCCAACTTTTTTCAAAAGGGTTTGATATTTACATAGATCCGAGAATTTTTATATATCATCAAGGAGGCGCGTCACAAATACCAGATATTGCGAGTGAAGAAGAAATAAAGAAATACAACGAATCTAATTTCGAATTATTCAAATCTAGATGGCCCAAGTACACTAAAGATTGGAAATAACTGTTAGATTTTCTTTTATTGACTTTATTTTTAAAAAATGGATGGTTTTAAGAGTACTATTGGTAATACTATTATTTGTTTAAATACCTTTTTATATAAATAAAACTACAATTAAACACAATTAGAGCATAAAATTAGGACTTTAAAGATTAGTAAAGATTAATATGGAACTCACAGTCCTTCACAATATCGTTATTTTTTCGCTTTTCTTCGTTATTTCTATATTATTGTTTTATTTTGGAGTAAAATATAGGAAATCAAACAAGTATGGATCGAATTCTTCGATTTTATCAGGTATAATTCTTGATATAATTGGTATCATAACGCTTGTTTTAAATCCATTGCCTTATCCATTAAACGCTGTAATTACCATATGGATTCTTATTGTTTTTGGCGTTCAATTTGCATATTTTGTTATAATTCGTTATAAATTTAAAACTAGAGGAGATAAAATGCTGCTAGATGAAACTGTGTACGATGGAGGTCAATTGAAATTACAGGCTGAGTTTATGAGAAAGGGTTTTCATCTGGTTGCCCTTTTAGTTTTCTTATGCTTCTATTTTTGGTCTATTTCAATTAATTTATTGATGTTTGATGTTTATACCGTCGGGCCTGATTTCTATCAATGGATATGGCAAACTTCGATTTATCCATATCCCCCTAGCACAGCCGAAGAATTAGACATAGCAATGGGTTTTACTTTGATGTTTTTTCTAGCGGCGGTAATTCTCTTAATTATTCCGGACATGTTCAGAATTTTTAATAGAAAATATTCGATATTCTCGGGAGTTTATAAAAAGACGCTTAGGATGAAGGAATTTTACGCGAGTGGCCCCCAAATCTATCTTACCGTTTCTTTTACGATAATGTTTTTATTATCATACTATGGAATTATTCATTACAGAATCACTTTAGCTGCTATGGCCATTGCCGCGTTTGCCGATGCTGCTGCTGCAGTAGTTGGGAGGAAGTATGGGAAGCACACATTAAGAACCTTATTCAATAAAGGCGAAAAATCTTGGGAAGGTCTTATTGCTGGATTTGTAGTGGCTTATGTTGGAGCTTTAATTTTTGTTGGTCCAATCGTTTCCATTTTTGGAGCATTAACTTTCTCTTTAATCGATTACTTAAATCCAAAATTAGCTGATAATATTTTAAATCCCATTTTTTGTTCTTTAGCAATGATTGTACCTTTCATCTTTTTTACTTAAACTTTCTAATTCTATCCCCAATTTCATTAAATCCTTAAGCTTCATATTATTTTTATATAAAAACGAATTATATTTCAAACAATTAACACTTTTATGTTTAATTTTCTTGTCAATACGTGATATTGTAAATATCTTGGAGAGAATAGCGTGAGTTCAGAAGATTCTGAGTTAATTAAGTTAATGAGACAATTGAAAGAGTCTCAAGACGACTACTATAACGATTATATTCGAGAAAAAGCGCTCGAGAAGTTAGAAAAGTCTAAGGACAATTATTTATCCGAGAGCGATATGTTCTATGTAGGTGCCATTGATTTTATGGTCGAAGAAATCAACGGACAGAAGAAGTTTTTTATTCTCGAAACCAACGGTGGATCGTCTCGAGGATTATCGTGTATTACTGAAAAGCAACAAAAAATCCTTTATACAGGTTATTGGTGTGCTTTAGAGGAAAGTATAAAGAAAAATAGAAGAGAAGATGGGAAATTATTAATTTTAGTTGGAGTTCCAATAGACGACGCATTACTTTACGAAAAATTTATTTATATAGAATTGTTTAAGAAGAAACTCTCGGCAATGGGCTATACAGCAAAAGAATATACTGACTTTGAATCGATGCAAAATTTTCCGGAAGATGTTGCGTTTCTTGTGGTAGATTATCGGAAAATATCTGCCGATATCTCTTATAAGGATAGTTGGATAATGTATAGAGACCAAAAAGTAAACCTACTATTAGGAGATGGAATTGCGCGGAGAATAAGGAACGACAAATTCAAGCAGCTTATTAGAACAGATTTTAGACAAATACATACCGTTATTGCTAATCCAATTTACTTAGTAACAGACGATAAGTCTTTGACTTATTTAGCAGAGTTTTACGCAAAAGAAAAAATGGAGAAGTATAGGGTTAAATATTTGAAATTCAGTAAAGGTCTCGACGAAAAAGACCTACTTCAAAAAATGGATTATGTCGTAAAAAATTACAAAGAAAATTTCATAATCAAACCTAACGGGGGTTCTGGAGGAGCGGGGATAATCCCCATCAGTTCAGACGAAGACCCAGCTAATTTTAACGAATTAATAGAAAAAAGCAAGGAAGAATTCTTTAAGAAATTCCTTAAAAATAGAGATCCTTATCCATACACGATTATGGAAATGGCGAATTTCTCGTTAATCGATTGGAGGGGTGGAAAACACACCTTTGATATAAGGATTTACTTAAGCCAGCAGGAGGGTAAAATAGTTCCAATTGGCGGCTTAACGAGAATTGCGCGAAATGCTTATCGGGGCACTCTTGATAAACAGGAATTCGTTGTTAATTTAAGCGGCTACGATGGACATGTTGAAGCTGACCGAGGATTGGGTATATCGCCTAAAATGAGAGATTTGCTAAATCTATCGGACGAGGACTTTGTTGATATGTTTTGTATCGGGGTTGTTTTGTTTAAAGACGCTGTTGATAATTATTATAAGATCATTAATTTCAACGACTGGAGTAAGATTATTGAATAGCTCTAATTTCCGCGTAGACGAGAACATATTAAACAAATTATTAAATCCAGAAGATAGAAAGGATCTATTGGATGACATATTTAAGAAGCTTGAATCGCTTAGTAGCTCAGAAATTATCGAACTTAAGTTTTTAGAGATATCAAATGGGAGAATTCCAGTTATAACGATCAACAAACCAAACGATTTAAGCCAAATTAAGCGAGTTTTTGTTTTTACGGGAGCCCAACACAACGAATACAATGGGCTTTTCGGCCAAATCGCTTTTTTATCCGAACTTATTGCAAACAACAGCATTGATTTGCTTCCAGAGAATTCAGCGATTGTTTTATTTCCACTAATGAATCCTTATGGATTCTTGAATCCAAGACGAGATAATAAATCCGGGTACTATTTAAAAAGTGGAGCCAATTTAAATAGGTGCTGGAGAAGGACCTTTATACCCAATTTCGTTGAAAATAATGAGGAAGTCGATTTAAAGCCAATTCCCGAAAATTCTATGGCTTTTAAAAACTTTATCCAAAAGTATTGGGACAGAGAAATTGAACTCTATATCGTTGATTTTCACGAGACTTCGCTATTTCGACGATTTAGCGAGGACATGGCTAAAAATTTAAATGCTTTTTACAAATTTGAGCACCCTTATCAAATGTGGACCGTCCAATACCTCACAAAATACGAAGATCTACCCAAAAGAGAGCCGTTGTTCGTTAAACCGAGCCAATGTATAGATCATCTTCATTTTAACTTAAACATAAATCAAGGAGAAAAATTGAGGGAAGACTTTAAAAAAGCTTGGGAAATAAATAAAGACAAGCTGCCTTTTTATTATGTTTTTACCCGGAAAAGTAAAGACTTTTGTAAATCAATTGCTAAAAAAGTACAAGATAATTTAAAAGACATTTTGTGGGACATCAGAAAGCCAGCCCACCAACATGTCGCTAATCACGGTTGTATAGTATGTTTAGGATATTCCACTAGCAGACCAAAAACCTACACTTGCGAGTTAGAAGTCGATAAGCAATTTTTCAATCTCTTCGAAGAAGCTGAAAAATGCAACAGTGACAGGGTGTATTTTACTAAAAAATTGAAAAATATTAACAATACAATCGAAATCGTAAAAGAAACTATTAAACAAGCAATTTCATCTTAAAAAATTTTAGGGCAGAGTTCACAAGAACTAGTTCGTTTTTCTTAAGAACATGGCCGCCTTTTTCAAAAACAAGCGTATTTTCGTCATTAAGCATCAGAAGTTCTCGATTTTTCACAAAATTTATGAAAGGGACGATTTTATCATTTTTTACATGAACTAACATTACTTTTTTGGAAAATTTCTTCCACTCTTGATCTGAATTAGAAAAGTTTTGTTCCTTGAATCTGTTTATTACGTGATAGGGCGAGATTACCATATTTATCTCCTGACTTGGAAATTGAGGGATTCCCTTTAAAAAATACCTGAACCATACTATTGGATTAAATCGAGGGATATTTTTTTTATAATCAGCTATAGAAGAGATCGCGTAAATTTTTTTGATTGAATTTAAGTGAAATCCTCCACACATAATCGTTAATGCACCAATGCTGAATCCCGCTGCGTAAATTTCTCTGTTGCTTAGTAACTTGTTTTTTTGTATCCATTTTGTGATTTCTAAGAAATCTTTAATTCTTTTTTTTATATCCCCTCTTTTACCTAGTTTTTTCGATTCGCCAGTACCCCTCGCGTCGTAGGTTAATACCAGAAAACCTTCGTTTACAAGAGGCAAGTAAAAAAATTCCAAATCTTCTTTCACATCAGAAAAGCCGGGAGATATTATAATTATTGGAGAGGTATCGGACATGTTCCCGTTGCTTTTTTGAAATAAAGCGCCAATAATTTTACCGTCCTCAACATGTATCTCTATTTTTTCTTGCTTAATATTCTTTAAATTGATTTTATCCCATCTATCGAGCCAAATGTCGCGAAAGCTCCAATATACTTCAAATGGAATGAAGATAAATAAAAAAGTGATTATGGATAAAATTAAGCACATGGAGGGGATATTACCCCATGAGGCATTAACGTACCATATGAAACCCGAGACGATGATATCAATTACGATTAGAATTATCCTTTTTGCATTTTTTGAAAGCATATTATCTAAAGGATCTTAATTTGTTATGATTAAAAGAGTTTAAGGGAATCTATAAAAAAAAGAAGGTCAATTATGTAAATATTTTTTTTTGGACTTAATTAAATATTTGCGCTCCTATTTATTCGCCTTGTCTGGTGGGCAGCCATAGTCGTGTCGGGTTTGACAATTTCTCTTTGAGCTACTACCGGAACAATTTACGCAAACCGTGTCTCGCAACATCCTTTCCACTTCTGATACTGAACGACCAAATCTTTCCTTCTCAGTCTCGTCCGCTAGCATCTCGTCTTTAATTTTATGTAAGTCTTCGTAAGTATCTTCTTCTAAATCGTCGTCCCAATCTTCAAGATTGATTTCGTCTTGATCTGGGATGTCATCCCATTCTTCTTCTTTTGAGGATTTCTTTTTTCCCATAATTGTATTTAATTTTACATTATGAATTAAAGTTTTTTCTAGAAATTTTTAGAAATATTTTCTCGCTAATAATAGAATAATATCTGAAAATTATGCGTCTTCGAGCTGTATGATATCTTTCAGCTGATTATAAGCCAAACAATTTTCTCTATCTTTCTCGGTACATTGTTTGACTTTCCAACATCTATATTCTTCGCACATGTAAGCAGGACAATTTTTTCTATCTTTTTCAGCACATTTATTTATTTGCCAGCATTGAAATGAAGCATCATAGTATTTTTGTACATTTTCTGGAAGTTTCGCGAAGTCGAAATTAGTTTTTTTTAAGTGATCGTTTAAGGATATGGAGTTATATGTGTTCCAGAAGAGAAAAACTTTATCCTTATTTTCGGGTATTTCTATAGTATCAATCATTGCAGCCATTGTTTTTCCCGTATAAGTTGTTTCTATTTTGAAATCGTTTTTCTTTCCTTCCAAATCGGTAACCTTATCTACAGCTGCTTGACCTCGCTTCGTTTTCACACCATATTCGCTTCCTAAGTAGCCCAAATGAAGGTCAAAATCTGTTTCTTCAATCACTATATCTGGTACAGATTTATCGTATTTTCTCATAAATTTAATGGCTTTATTAGAGGTTCTTGCGATATTTTTAGCGTTATTTAGAAAATGTGCGCCAACCTCAACAGGTTGGACCCGTGTCTTCAATCCAGCGAGTTTAGATCCCGCTATTAAACCCCCCGCGGATCCAGTGGAACCACAAGCAACGAATAAATAATCTGGCTCGGGCAACTCGCCAGCATCAATTTGCCTTTTTAATTCAAAACTGGCGTTGACAAATCCAATAGTACCAAGAGAACTTCCAATTCCAAATAAAGGAGACCCCCCAGGCATCATCATATAATATTTTCGCTTAAATAGAAATAATACAAGAGCCTTAACGGCCAAACCTAAGTATGTTTTAACGGTGATGATGTCAGCTCCAAAGTAGTCGTATAACAAAAGTGACCTCTGAACGTGCCAAGTTAATGGTTGAGGAAATAAGTATAGTCGCGTTTTAAGTCCCAACTTTTTACCGACCATAGCTGCTGCTAATCCGTGATTTGTTCCGACTCCTCCTGCTGTTGCAACAATGTTTTTTCCTTTTTTTAGAATATCTCCGTAAATAAATTCAAATTTACTTATTTTATTTCCCCCATAGAATTCCGTACTTTTATCGTCTCTTTTTATCCATAAATTCTTACACTCAAGTTCTTTTTCTAGCTGTTCCATTTTTTGTACTGGGGTAGGATAGTTGGCAATCGCAATCCAAGGTATTTTTTCTGCTAATTTCGGGTATTCTTCAAAAAGTATTGGTTTGTCTCTAACCATAATTACGTATTTAATTTATTGTATTAATTGTTTTCTTTTCCCACTTTTCATATTATTTTCCTAGAAAAAACATTTAAAAATGTTAGATGAGTTATTTGTTTTACATAATCTAGTTTTTTTTAAAAAAGGTTGAATGACAATGAGCGAAAAAGAAAAAGACTCGAACGAGTTATTAAACATTTTGATGATCATCATAGGCTTAATGTTTATTTTTAAGGCAATCCTCGACGCTTTAGCGTTTTTTGGAGTTTTAGTACCAGATTGGATGGCTGCATTTGCAGAGGGAACTGAAGAAGCAGCCTCGAGCGCAGCGTTGTTCGGAACTCAAGGTATGGTATCGGGAGCGCTTGGTTTCTGGTGCCTTGTAGCAGGAATAGGGCTATTCCGGGAGGAAGAATACGCTTTAGGGATGGGATTAGTCGTTCTTAGCATTATGGCTTTGATGAGTGGATCGATCATATTTGGATGGATAGGAAATCCAGCATCTTTCTCCGCGACTTATTGGCCAAATTACATAACAATCGTTGCTTTTATCGTCGGACTAATCGGATTTTTCTGGCTATTATTCACAAGAAAGAGATACGATTAATCCAGACTTGTAAATATCAAACCCAAATCTCTTTTTATTTATTTTTTTTTTTCCTTATTAAACTGAATTTAATAATGAAAAAAGCTATATTTTAAATTAAGAGAGAAGGGAATTTCGTCCAAATTGAGAGCAAATAAACGGCAAAAAGACATTTTGAATTATATAAACGACGATAATGGTCTTACTACTTTAATAGCACATAAAAGAAGGGAGAATAAGAAAAATAAGACAATTGTAGGAGTACCGCATCCATTTTTAAAATGGGCTGGAGGAAAGAGGCAATTACTAGGACAGATTGAAGAATTTCTCCCTAAAAATTTTGATAAATATATCGAACCGTTTGTTGGGGGCGGAGCTTTATTTTTCTACCTCTTGTCTGAGAGGGCAGTATTAATAGATACCAACAACGAATTGGTAAATACCTATTTAATTATTAAGAATCGCGTAAAAGAGTTAATTAAATCGTTAAAAAAGCACAAAAACGAAAAAGAGTATTTTTATAAAGTGCGAAATATCGACAGAAATTACAAAGAATACCAGAAGTTATCCAATGTTGAAAAGGCTTCTCGTACAATATTCTTGAATAGATGTTGCTACAATGGATTATATAGGGTTAATAGTAAAGGACAATTTAATGTACCTTTTGGGAAATATAAAAATCCTAAGTTTTGCGACGAGGAAAATCTGTTAGCGGTGAATCGGGTATTACAACAAGCAGAAATAATCGCCGGAGATTTTGAGAAATGTTTAGAATTTTCAACTCCTAACGATTTCGTTTATTTTGACCCACCATATCAACCAATTTCTGAGACGGCCAATTTTACGAGCTATACGAAAGAAAATTTCAGCAAAGAAGATCAACTGAGACTTTTTAAAACATATCAGAAATTAGATGAACGCGGCTGTAAGGTTATGTTGAGTAATTCTTACAACGATTTTATAATGAATCTATATCAAAAATATAAGATTAACTATGTATCCGCTAAGCGCGCGATTAATTCAGACGCTAATGGAAGAGGAGAAATACGAGAATTATTAATAATTAACTACTAAAACAATCCAATCTTTGACTCGATAACTCTCGTTACAGCAATATCTAGGAAGTTGTCCAAAGAATTCAAGTAAAATTCGCAGGTTCGTCTCAACTCTTGCTCAAAAGTTTCGTCTTGATTTTTAATCGAGTCCAAATTCTCGTTGAGATTATAAAGGTCTTTTTGGAGTTTTACTTTCGCTTCGAACGACTTTTCCTTTTCGAAATAAGGTTCAATAATTTTTTTCAAGAAATTAGGTATTTGTTTTAAAAAGCTAGAATAACGCTTAATTAGATCTCCATTTTGTATGAACTTTATTTCAAGGCTTTTTTGAATCAAATCCCGTAAGTATAATATACCTATACGATGGCCTAGATATTGAATAATGTGAGGCGTATCTGAAACTATATTAATAGAGATGTAATTTTGTAATCCAGTAATAAGAATGCGCGTTCCAAGCGAATATTTCCTCTCAATTTCTTCACTTAAATAACTATAATTTTTCTCTAAATCACCTTGTACGCAAAATTCAATAATTCGTTCAAAAATATCAATCATATCCACAATAACTTCTTTAATACTAGTCCTACTAGTATCAATTAAGAAATGGATTCTGTATTCTTTGTTTTCAGGTACCTTTCTGAAATCAATTCCAATGATTTCTTTTTTCAATTCAGTTAAGACCATAAATAGAACATTTTCATTAGTCTGAGTGTATTTTAAATGGACCTCATCGACATTTAACTTGAACGCGCCTATTAATGCTTTTTTTACTAATTCACTTGGCCAGTTGATGGGATCTATCGAAAAGGATTTCTTTTTTTCGTCTAATTCGGACGCTCTAACTGCTAGAGTATCTTTATCGATTAAGTATAAAAAGATTTCAGAACCTTCTTGAATATTTATAAAAGTCACCCATTCTTGGGGAAAAGTGATTGCTTTGGAGTTGCCAAGTTTGATTACGCTGCGGGAGTATTTTTTTTTCAAATCACTGAAGTTTTTTAGGCTATTTGTGTCTTTTCTCTTACTCAATTTAATTCACAATGGTTATGGAATTAGTTATACTAATAGAATAAAATATATACTATATTTACATAGTATATATTGATTGCACTTTCTTTTATATATTACCATATCAAATTATAAAGCGATTTGTTAAGAGGATCGAATAATTTTAAAAATCTTCTATCAGTTTTACCCATTGACAATTATATATCGCTTTAAATTCGTCGCTAAGGCTCTTCGAAGAGGATAAGGAACTATACAACTTATTTATTTTGCTCCATTCGCTTGCGTCAAAATCTATTTTGTGTTTTATTGAAAAATCCTTATTTAAGAGTTCTTGAATGCAATTGTATTGTATTTCACATCTATTGAAATATTCGGTAAAATAAGTAGTATAGACTAAAATATTGGCTAATTCTTCAAAAAATTCGATTATTTCAACGCTCCCTTGGGAATTATTTTGATAGAAGTCTTGATGTAAGAGATGGAGAATAACACCAACTTCTGGGAAGATTGGAGGAATTTTTTCCGGAATCGGAATACGCTTCAAGAAGCTCCCATTAAATCGTAAATAGCCAGAAGCCATGTGAAGCGAATTAAAGAGAGATTTGAACACATAATTAGCGAGTTTAGAGTTATAAAAAACCGATAACGATAACAAATCTTCTTGAGAGAAATTTTTTCCTGTGAGCATATAGGCACCAGTGATATTAATTAATTTACCAGGATCAAAAACAGCGGTTAAATTTTTTGCAACTTCCTTAAAAATTAATTTTGGCTTTTCAAGATCTCTCCAAAAACCTTGATAATTTTCGCTATATGGTATGAACGACGGTTTCAATTTTCTTTTTGCTATCTTTATGTCGTTGTTATATTTTATGTAATATCTTCCGATGTTACTCGTTCCGATAAGAAGGAGATCTCTGGAAGATTTCCTCGTCTTCTTCGTTAAATCAAGAAATTGAGCCCAATTGGTAAATGCAAAAGGGCGATAAATAAATTTTGAATTAAGATTTATATCACTCAATGGTTTAAAATTGTTTAAAATATATTTTATAATTTCATAATTGCCCGCTATCGGAAAAACTTTTGAAGGAATTTGGTTTAGGCTTATTTGATCGATCCTCTGGTTGAATCCACCGTTATTTAAGATATCATTAAGGTTTTTCTCTTCATTTGCAGTTTTGATTAAAATTTCATTGTTATTAGGATTTGATTTTAGAAATGATATTATTATAGGATAAATTGCTGCATTTTTAAACACTTTCAACGAAGAAACATCGATAATCTCGAGTATTTTTGTCTGATTTAATAAGAGATTTCGAATTTTAATTCCGTAATCAGCGGAGAGAAATTTATTGGTTATTATATACGAGCAGTAACCACCCTTTTTCAACAATCTTAAAGCTCGTTCGATAAAAAGAATTGAAATATCGTATAATTTATAAGCGGTTTCATATTTTTTCTTTAAAATTTCTTTATTTTTTGTAGATTTCATCTTTTTATTTTCAATATAGGGTGGATTGCCCAAAATTATGTTAAATTTTTCGTTTCTAACTAAATTTTCCTCTATTAGAAAATCCCCATTGACTATATTTTTTTCTATAGAATTGCTATCAAGAGATGCCCAGCTAGACAGGCGTAATTTGCAAAGATCAACCGCTTTCTTGTCGAGATCTATTCCAAATATATTATTTTTAACAATATTTTCCTTTATTTCGATGGGATTTTCATTTTTATGAGCCTTCATTAACAATCGAAATAAATTTGATACCATTGAAACCAGAAATCTACCCGTTCCACAAGCCGGATCCAATATTCTAAGCGATTTTAAATCGTTACTTCTGGCGAAAAAGTCGAGGCTTTTTTTGCTTATATAATCACAAATTAATCCTGGGGTATATACGATTCCTTTATATTTTCCGTTTAGCGTATTTTTAGAAATTTGAGTTTCATAGTTATCGATTTCTCGTTGAATCTCGTCAAAGCTTTTTAATGCAGTGCTCTTCATCTAATATTAATTGTGCTTTTTTGAGTAATAAATTTATTGACCAATTAGAAAAAAAATGGAGTGATTGATAATTCTTAATTTAATTCGATACCTAATTCAGACAATTTTTCTTGGTTTGGTCTGCCAGATTCCCAATCCCACTTACGGATTCTATAATAATTTCGCAAATTATCTTCTAACTGTAAGGAAATCCCTTTTGTTGGTCCGTGATCCAGTGGATGCGTAATAATTTTTGGAAGATAATCGTCCTTTCTTGTTATCCCTAACTTCCAACTAATTAATCTTTTCAAATTATTTATTCGTTCACCACATTTTAACAGAGATTTTAAATTGTAATTGAATCCAGTAATCGCATTGAATATTTCAACGGTTAATGGAAACGGAAGGTGAACGAAATTACACCGTATGGCAGAATCGTCAATTGCTCTCAGATCTTGTACATTTATGATCGAGCGTTCTTTTCTTTTCATCGTGAACCTTTCTTTGCGCTTTATCCTTAGACTGGGATAACTTACTGCATCGTTGTCGACTTCATAGTAATCCCCTTTTTTATGACTTGCTCCTATGGAGTTTGTCATATAGCAAAGACCTT